>NZ_BMOM01000015.1 GCF_014647075.1 Deinococcus aerophilus
ACACGAGGTACACGCCTGGGCACACTCAAAGCAGGCCGCGAGGCACTCGGTCAGGGCTTCCATGGAAAACGGGGAGCGGCCCATCTGCGGATGGGTCTGCAACATGCGGGTCAGGGTCGAAGCGGCGGGCTGGGTCATGGAACAACCTCCGGGAAAGTTGGGCGCGGGAACACAGCAGAAGAACACGGCGAACATGGCCTCACGGATGTACCGCGTCATCCTAGAAAAAACTGCCTTAAGCGCGGGTAAAGCTGCCGTTCTCTAAACCCCGACTCAAGCCGGGACCTCCGGGCCGGGCCCCCCGCACAGGGGAAGAAAAAGACGTTCCGGAACCTGGGCCTCCGCGCACGTTAGCCTGGAAGGATGACCGCCCCGTCTTCCCTGCCGCCGGACGCCGTTCCACCCGAACAGGCCGGGCCACCCGCCTCGCCGCGCGGTCCGGTGCGTCGGCGGGCGCCGTTGCCGGACGTCCTGCGGGGCGTGGCGCTGCTGGGCATTCTGCTCGTGAATGCACAGGACTTCGCAGGGTTCCGTGAATGGACCCAGACCGGGGCCGACCGCGCTGTTCAGGTACTTACCGATGTCTTCGCCAACGGGCGCTTTATCAGCATCTTTGCCATGCTGTTCGGCTGGGGAGCGTCGGGCCTGCTCGCGCGGCAGGGAGCGGGCGTGTTCCTGCGCCGCCACCTGGTGCTGCTGGCGGTGGGCACGCTGCATTACGTGCTGGTGTGGCACGGCGACATCATCTCGCTGTACGCCGTGGTGGCCTTTGCCCTGCTGTTCACCCTGCGCCTGAACGTGCGCGGCCTGCTGTGGCTGGCCGGGGGGCTGGGCGTATGGTGGCTGGGGCTGGGCGTGCTCGAAGGTCTGGCCGCGCTGGAGCGCGGGATGGAGGCGGCCCGTTTTTCTGGCCTGCCCCCACTGGACAGCGGGGAGACCTACGGAGCCGTGGTGACCGAGCGAGCGGTCGACTTCCTGGGCAACCTGATCGGCGGCGCCCTGTACAACGGCGCGTGGCTGCTGGCCCTGTTCTGCTTGGGCGCGGCGGCGCGGCAGGCCGGGGTGCTGCTGCGTCCGCACGAACATCTGCGCCTGCTGCGCGGGCTCTCGGTCTGGGGCCTCGTGATCGGGCTGCCGCTGGGGGGCCTGCTCGCGTGGATGAACACGCGCGGCGATTACGCCAGCGGCGTGCTGTCGGTTCCGGTGCGCATGGGAGGAGGACTGGCCAGTGCGCTGGGATATGTGGGCATTATCGGCCTGCTGACGGTGCGGGAGCGGCTGGGACCGCTGGAGGCCTTCGCGGCGAGCGGGCGGGTCGCCATGAGCAATTACCTCGCGCAGAGCGTGGTCATGACCGCCGTGTTCTATCCCTATGCCGGAGCGCAGTTCGGGCGCTGGGGAGCGGCGGCGGCGGTGGGGCTGGCGCTGGTCCTGGCACTGGCCCAGCTGCCGCTCAGCGCGTGGTGGCTGCGCCGTTTTGGAACCGGACCTCTGGAGTGGCTGGTGCGGCGACTGGTGTATGGCCGGACCCGGCAAGGCGGGTAACCCCCGCCCTGTGGGAAACGGGTGAGAGCGGCGCGGTAGACTGCAGCGTATGGACAACCGGACGAACCTTGACGACTACCTCGCGGGGCTGGGCATCAGCGACGCGGAGGAGAGTGCGCCGCTGCCGCCCGCGCCGGACACCACCGCCGCGCCCCTGCCGGACGCCGCAAACGAGTCCCCCAAGGCCGTCCTGGAACGCTTCCTGCGCGGCCTGATCGCCCGCATTGACCCCGAACTGAGCGTGACCGTCCGTGAAACGGAGGAGGCCCTGGAGGCCGAGATCAGCGGGGAAAACGCCGCCCGGCTCGCCGGACGCGACGGCCGCACCCTGGGAGCCATCGAGGTGATCGCGTACACCGTGCTTGCCAAGCAGGAAGGCCGCGGCGACCTGCGCGTGCGCGTGGATGTGGGCGGCTTCCGCCGGCGGCAGGCCGACACCCTGACCAAGCTTGCCGAGCGCCTCGCCATCGGGGTGGCCAAGAGCGGCGAGCCCCACGAGCTGCAGCCCATGCCCGCCGCCGAGCGGCGCGTCATCCACATCGCCCTCAAGGAACACCCCGACGTCATGAGCGAGTCCGTGGGCGAGGGCGCGGCCCGGCGCCTGATTATCCGGCCGCGCCACAGCTGAGGGCTTTTTCCACCTGCCCGGCATGCCCACCCTGCGCGACCACCTCCTGAGCGCCGTTCACCGCCTGCGTGGGGCGGGCGTGCCCTCGCCCGAGGCCGACGCCCGGGCGCTGGTGCTGGGGGCGCTGAACCTCTCCCCCACCGCGTTGCTGCTGCGCGGCGCGGATCCGGTCGACCCCGACGACGCCGCGCGGCTGGAGGCCCTGCTGCGGCGGCGTGAGGACCGCGTGCCGCTGCAGTACCTGCTTGGCCCGCTGGAGTGGGGCGGCGTGCAGCTGCGGGTGGACGGGCGGGCACTGATTCCCCGGCCCGAGACCGAGTGGCTGCTGCACCTGGCCCTGCAGAACCTCCCCGCGCACGCCGTCCCACGGGTGGCCGATGTGGGCACCGGCACCGGCGCGCTGGCCCTGGGCGTGCAGGCGGCCCGGCCCGGCGCGCACGTTACCGCCACCGACCTCAGCGCGGCGGCACTGGACCTTGCCCGCGAGAACAGTGCTCTGAACGCCCTGAACGTCACCTTCGTCCAGACGGACCTGCTGACCGGCGTGACCGGCCCGTTTGACCTGATCGTCAGCAATCCGCCGTACCTGCCCGACACCGACCGCGCCGGGGCCGATCCGGAAGTGCGGTATGACCCCGACCTGGCGCTGTATTCCGGCCCGGACGGGCTGGCCCTGGCCCGCCGCCTGGCCCCGCAGGCCCGCAGCCGCCTGGGTCCGGGCGGCGTGCTGTGGCTGGAACTCGACCCGCGCAATGCCCCCGCCTTCGCCGCCGAGCTGCGCCCTCAGGGCTGGAACACCACCGTCCACGCCGACCTGACCGGACGTGGACGCTTCGTGCGGGCAGTGCCGGTCTCCCTCACCCAGGAATGACAGAATGCGGCCCGTATGAGCGACCCGGCCTCTTCCGCAACCCCGCCCCAGTCCAATCCACCCCAGAAGGCCCGCACCCGCGTGCCCAAGACCGTGTGGGATCTGGTGTTCACCCTGCTGATTCCCATCCTGATTCTCAGCCCCAACATCCTGGGCAGCGGCATCAGCATCTCGGACACCGTGTTTGGCGGCGGCACCGGCGGCAACGTGCGGGCCTACCTGCTCGCCGCGCTGATTCCGGTCGTGTACGTGCTGTGGGACCTGGGGGTCAACCGCAACGTCAGCCCGGTGGCCCTGATCGGCGGAGCGGGCGCGATCTTCTCAGGAGCGCTCGCCTTCTGGTACGTGGACGGCTTCTGGTACGCCATCAAGGACAGCGCGCGCTCGTACCTCACCGGCATCCTGTTTCTGATCAGCGCGGCGACCAGCGTGCCCCTGTTCCGGGTGTTTCTGGACGCTGCCAGCATCGGTGAGAAGCCCGAGGACCGCGCCGCCACCCAGCAGGCCATGCGCGACCCTGGCGTTCACCGTGGGCTGGTGCTGGGCACGGTGGTCTTCGCGGTGGTGGACCTGATCGGCGGGGTGGTCAACAGCGTGGTCAACTACGCCCGCGTGACCGCCAAATTCGGCACCGACGACTTCAATGCCCAGATTGCCGCCGTGAACGCCATCATGCGCGTGCCGGGGCTGGTGATCAGTCTGGTGGGCGTGTTCGCCGCCATCTGGTTTGTGCAGAACGCGGTCAAGCGCCGCTACGGGCCGGACGCCAGCCTGCTGGAACCCGCCAAGCTCGCCGCCGCGATGCGCGAACGCGGAGAGCTGCGGGCGTAGCCGCAGGGTGCCAGACCATCCGGGGAAGCCGCGCCTGAGTTGCGCGGCTTCCTTTTGTGTTCAGAGCACACCCTGCCGTTGTGCCCGCCTGATCCCGGTGTTCCATATTCCCCGGCCCAGTGCGCGTCAGCCGACCTCGATCATGACCTTCATGCTCGCCCTCTTCTCGCGGTCCGCGAAGGCGAAGGCCTCGGGGGTGTCCCCAAAGGCGTAGCGGTGGGTGACCAGGGCGTCCAGATCCACCGCGCCGCTCTGGACGAGCGCGATGGCGGCGGGGTAGCAGTTGGCGTAACGGAAGACCCCCCGCAGGGTCGCCTCGCGGCTGGCCGCCGACACGATGTCCAGGCTGACTTCCGGATCGGGCGGCAGACCCACGAGCACCGCCCGGCCCCCGGGGCGCGGCGCGGCCAGGGTCAGCCGGGTGGTGGGCAGGCTGCCGGCGGTCTCGAAGGCCACGTCCACTCCGGCATGGGAAAGCGGCAGGTCACCGCGGGTCAGCTCGTGGATCACGGCCAGCACGTCGGCCGTGCGGGCATTGATGGTGTGGGTGGCCCCCACCCGGCGGGCCAGGTCCAGCCGGAAGTCCTCCAGATCGACGGCGATGATGGTGGTCGCTCCCGCCGCGCGCGCCGCCTGGATGGTGGTGCAGCCGATCGGCCCGGCGCCGAACACCGCCACCCGGTCACCCGGCCCCACCTCGCCCCTGCGCGCCGCCCACACCCCCACCGCCAGCGGTTCGAGCAGCGCGCCCGCGTCGTCGCTGAGGGTATCGGGCAGCGGGAAAACGAAGTCGTCGGGCCACAGCACGTACTCGCCCAGCGCTCCGTCGACCGGCGGCGTCGCCATGAAGGTCATGCCGGGACACAGGTTGTACTCGCCGCGTTTGCAGTACACGCACCGCCGGCACGGCACGCCCGGCTCCAGCGCCACCCGGTCCCCCACCCCGACGCGGGTCACGCCCTCGCCCACCGCCTCGACCACGCCCATCACCTCGTGGCCCAGCACCAGCGGCGCCTCCACCACGAATGATCCGATGCGACCGTGGGTGTAGTAATGCACGTCGCTGCCGCACACGCCGATGCGACGCACCCGCACCCGCACCTCGCGCGGGCCGGGGGCAGCCACCGTGCGCGTCTCCCAGCGCAGATCATGGGTGCCGTGCAGCACGCTGGTCCGTGAGGTCCGGGGTTCGGGGGCGGCGGGGGTGGTCGAGACAGATTCCGTGGAGGTCATGGCAACACCTTTTTCTGAGGGAAGGTCGGGGCAAACAGCACCGCCGCGCGGGAAAACTGGCGGGCCACCTACGGCAGGGAGCCGGAGCGCGCTGCGGCTCCGGGAGGGGCCACCGGCCGGTCCAGCACCGCCTGCAGCGCGCCCAGGGCTCCATGCCCGCGCAGGCTGGCGCGCGCTTCCAGATAGGCAGACCGAAAACGTTCGTGCTGGCCCAGGTCGCCGAAGACCCCGGTCAATTCCAGAAACGCGCCCGGCTGCTGCGCTTCCCGGGCCACCGCGTCCGTCAGCTGGGCCGCCCGTTGGTCCTGCAGGGGCGGGAAAAGGCCCTCGGTCACTCCCCCGATGTACACGCTCCAGGCCGCGACCACCAGCGCCGCCCGCTCGATCTCACCGCCGCGCTCCAGCTGTTCGCGCACCACCGGCAGCAGGAATTTGGGAATCCGCTCGGAGCCGTCGAAGATCAGGCGGGACAGGGTGTCCTGAATGGCGGTGCTGGCAAAGCGGTCAATCAGCTCGTGCCGGTAGGCCTCCAGGTCCATGCCGGGCACGGGCCGCAGCGTCGGCGTCGCCTCGCGGGCCATGTAGCCCAGCAGGAACTCCACGAACAGCGGGTGGGCGCACGCCTCGTGGACATGGGTATACCCGGCCAGCAGGCCCAGAAACCCCAGGGCCTGGTGCGAGGCATTGAGCAGCCGCAGCTTCATCAGCTCGTACGGTTCGACGTCGGCCACCACCTGCACGCCCACGGTTTCCAGCGCGGGCCGCCCCATGCTGAAGTGGTCTTCTAACACCCACTGCGTGAAGCTCTCGGCAACCACCGGCCACGCATCCTCGATGCCGAATTGCGCGGCCAGTTCCTCACGGTCACGGTCGGTGGTCGCCGGCGTGATGCGGTCCACCATCGAGTTCGGAAAGGCGACATGCCGCTCGATCCAGTCACCCAGTTCCGGGTCCTTCAGGCGCGCAAAGGCCGTGAGCATCCGCTGCGTGACGTGTCCGTTGCCCTGGATGTTGTCGCAGGACATCACGGTGAAAGGCGGCAGGCCCCGGTCACGCCTGCGGCGCAGCCCCTCGGTGATGAAGCCGAAGACGGTGCGCGGCGTGGCCCCCGCCGTCAGGTCGTGCCGGATGTCCGCGCCCGAGGCATCGAACTCGCCGGTCGCGTTGTTGATGCTGTAGCCGCCCTCGGTGACGGTGAGCGAGACGATGCGGGTGGCGGGATCGGCGAGTCTGGCCAGCACCGCCTCCGGATCGTCCGGCGCGAGCAGAAAGTCCACGATGGCCCCGATCACCCGGACCTCGCTGTGGCCGTCCGGCGAGCGGGTCACCAGCGTATACAGCTGGTCCTGCGCCGCCAGCACGTCGCGCATGTGGGCGTCGGAGGGCAGCACCCCCACGCCGCAGACGGCCCACTCCTGCCCCTGGCCGGAGTTCAGCAGCCGGTCGAGGTACATCGCCTCGTGCGAGCGGTGAAAGCCCCCCACCCCGAAGTGAACGATGCCCGCAGTCAGGGTGGCGGGGTCGTAGGCCGGAACGGCCACGGTCGGGCCAAGGTGGTTCAGGGCCGAGGACGTGAGTTTAACCATGGGGAGTCTCCTGAAAATGGTGGGGCGGTGGGGCGAGGTGGTGGGACGGGGCGGCACGGGAGCTCACGCTCAGCCGGTCCACTGCACAATCAGGTCGGCCCGGGAGCGCGAGGCCTGAATCCGCGCGGCGTTGCGCCCGTCCACCTGCGCGGCCCAGGCCTCGGCCTGTGCGGAAGTCTTGCCGAACGCCACGTGGCGCGAAATCAGCCGGGGCACCCGCACCTCGTCCGGCACCTCCAGAAACCACACCGTGTCCAGCTGGCGGCGCACCTCGGGCCACGGGGGGTCCTCCAGCAGCAGGTAATTGCCCTCGGTGAGGATCAGCGGGGTCCCGGCGGGCACCGGCACCGCGCTGCCGATGGACTCTTCCAGCGTGCGGTCAAAGGCCGGGGCGTAAACCGTGTCCTCGCCGCCCGCGCGCAGCCGCGCGAGCAGCGCCGCGTAGCCGCCTGCGTCGAAGGTGTCGGGGGCCCCCTTGCGGTCCCGGCGGCCCAGCCGTTCCAGTTCGGCGTTTGCGAGGTGAAATCCGTCCATACCGACCACCGCTGCCTGCGTGCCCAGTGCCCCGGCCAGTGCCGTACACAGGGTCGATTTGCCGGCGCCGGGCGCTCCCGTGAGGCCCAGAACCGTGCGCCCACCCGGCATGGCCAGCGCCTGAACCCGCGCCGCGAGGTCGGCGGTGGTGGCCCGCAGGACGGGCGGGCCGGACAGGGGATCAGTCATACCGCGCCCCGCCCTACTTGACGGCCCCGAAGCTCAGGCCGCGCACCAGCTGACGCTGGGCCACCCATCCGAAGATCAGTACCGGCAGCACGGTCAGCGCGGCGGCGGCGCTCATCTGCGCCCAGAACAGACCCATGCTGGTCTTGTACGAGCTGATAAAGACGCTCAGCGGCGCGGCGTCCGAACTCGTCAGGTTGACGGCGAAGAAGACCTCGTTCCACGCGAAGATCACCGCGAGCAGCGCGGTGGCGGCCATGCCCGGCGTGGACAGCGGCAGCGCGATCCGGAAGAACTCCTGCGCCACCGACGCGCCGTCCACCTTGGCGGCCTCGTAGATGGCGAACGGAATCTCGGTCATGTACGAGTGCATCATCCACACGACCAGCGGCAGGTTCATGGTGGTGTACATCAGGATCAGTCCGGGCAGGGTATCGAGCAGCTGCAGATTGCGGAACAGCAAGAACAGCGGCACGATCACACCCACCGCCGGCATCATCTTGGTGGACAGCATCCACGTCAGCGTGCCCTGTGCCCGGGTGGTGGGATAGACCGCCAGCGCAAAGGCGGCCGGCAACCCCAGCACGAAGGCGAGCACGGTGCTGCCGATGGCCGCCACCAGACTGTTCTTCAGGGCCGGAAAGTAGCTGGGCAGCGCGTTCTGGAAGTTTTCCAGAATCGGCGTGAAGACGAAGACGGGCGGGCTGGCAAAGGCCTCGGCCTCGGTCTTGAAGGCGGCCAGGAACATCCACACCAGCGGAAACAGGAAGGCGATGGCGATGAGGTAGGTGATGACGGTCAGCACAGCGTTGCGGCCCCGGGTGCGGGCGGCGTGGTTGATGGCCGGTCTGGCGGGTGCGGTGGTCATGTCAGCCTCCCTTGTTGGTGATGTTGGTGCGGTTGATCATCCGCAGCAGGTAGATCGCCAGGATGTTGGTCAGAATGACCGTGATCACCCCTGCCGCGCTCGCCAGGCCGATGTTGTACTCGGCGAAGGCCTTCTGGTAGATGAAGTACGGCAAATTGGTGGTGGCCAGGCCCGGCCCCCCGGACGTCGAGCCGTAGATCTCGCCGTAGACCTGCAGCAGCGCGATGGTCTCCATCAGCACCACCACCTGGATCGCCTGGGTCCAGTGCGGCATCACGATGTGCCGGAACTCCTGCAGCGGGCTGGCTCCGTCCAGGCGGGCGGCTTCCAGCTGATCGTCGGGCAGGCTCTGCAGGCCGGTCAGCAGAATCAGCATGGCAAAGGGCGTCCATTCCCAGGTGATCATGGCGATGACGCTGGCCATCGGATACTGCGCCAGCCAGTCCACCGGCTGCCCGCCCAGCGAGGCCACCACCCACGAGAAGAAGCCGAACACCGGGTTGAGCAGCATGTTCTTCCAGACCACCGCCGTGACGATGGGCATCACCAGAAACGAGCTGATCATCAGGGTTCTCAGCAGCGTCCGGCCCGGAAAGTTGCGGTTGAGCAGCATCGCCATCGCGCCGCCGATCAGCAGGGTCAGAATCAGGGTGCCGCCCGCCAGGATCACAGTGTTCAGCACAACCTGCAGGTTCTGCGGGTTGGTCAGCAGCGAGGCGTAGTTGCCGAAGCCGATAAAGGGCCGCTCGTCCGGGATGACCAGGTTGTAGCGGAAGAACGAGTAGTACACCGTCATGAAGAACGGCACCTGGGTGGTCAGGATCAGGTACAGCATGGCCGGCCAGATCAGCGCGGCGGGAGTCAGGCGCAGGCCGCGTTTGGGTGCGGGCGGGCTGGCGGTCGTCGTGGTGGGGTGGGCAACGGTGGTCATGGAGGTCCCCTTGTCGCGGCGGTGGGTGGCGGCAATGGCGCCCGGGCGGTGGATGGGGGTCAGCGCGGCCCCTCGCGGTCAGCCGTCCTGTCCAGGAAAAGCCCGTCCAGGAAAAGATGGGGAGGAGTCCGGCAACGTTGCCCGGCCTCCTCCCCGTCTGTGGCCAGAAACGCCGGAGGTTACTTCTGGTAGCCGCCGTCCTTGGCGACCTTCTGGGCGGCGTTCTGCGCCTGCTTGAGGGCCTGATCCACGGTGGTCTGACCGCTGATGGCCCCGGCCAGGAACTGGCCCACCTGGGTGCCCAGCGCTTGGAACTGCGGAATGGCGACGTACTGGATGCCCGTGTAGGGAACGGGGTCCTTGGTGGCGTTGGTCACGTCGGCGCTGTTGATGGCGCTCAGGACCAGACCGCTGAACGCTCCGGCGGCCTTCTTGTAGTTGGGGTTGTTGTAGGTGCTGGTGCGGGTGCCGGGGGGAACCGAGGCCCAGGTGCCCTTTTCCTTGGCGACCAGCGCGATGTAGTCCTGGCTGGTGGCCCAGGTGATGAACTTGAAGGCGGCGTCCTCCTTCTTGGTGCTCTTGGGAATCGCCAGGTTCCAGCTCCAGTACCAGTGGTTGCCCTTGGGGGTGCCGGGGCCGACCGGCGCGTTGGCGAAGCCCACCGATTTGGTGATCTTGGAGCTGCTCGGATCGCTCAGGAAACCGGCGGCCACGGTGGCGTCCACCCACATGCCGCACTTGCCCTGGCTCATCAGGGTCAGGTTCTCGGTAAAGCCGTTGCCGGTGGCGCCGGGAGGGCCGTACTTCCGGATGGTGTCGACGTAGAAGGTCATGGCGTTCTTCCACGCCGGCGAGTTGAGCTGCGCTTGCCAGTTGTTGTCGTACCAGCGCCCACCGAAGGTGTTCACCACGGTGCTGAACACGGCGGCGTTCTCGCCCCAGCCGGGCAGCCCGCGCAGGCAGATGCCGTAAACGCCCTTGGACGGGTTATGGATCTTGGCCGCAAAGTTCTGGATCTGGCTCCAGGTGGGGCTCTGCGGCATGGTCAGACCGGCAGCCTTGAACAGATCCTTGTTGTAGAAGGTCATGCTGCTCTCGGCATAGAACGGTACGGCGTACAGGTTGCCGTTGACCGTCAGCGCCTTGCGGACCCCGGGGATAATGTCGTCGACGTTGTAACTCTTGGCAATCTCGGGGTTCTTGGCGAACATCGGGGTCAGCGGATCGAGCCAGCCGTTCTTGGCCCAGATCGGCACCTCGTATGCCCCCACCGTGGCGACGTCGAAGCCGCCCGCGTTGCTCGCGACGTCCAGCGTGACCTTCTGGCGCAGCTCGTTTTCGGGCAGCACCACCCATTTCACGTTGATGTCCGGGTACTTCTTGGTGAACTCCGGCGTCAGCTTCTGCATGGTCACCATGTCCGGGTTGTTCACGGTGGCGATCGTGATGGTGGTGGCCGCCTGGGCCGTGGCGGTCAGGGCGAGGCTGAGCAGCAACAGTCGTTTCATGAGAACCTCCGGGAAGGGGCGGGGTGGCCAGCAGGTCACCCGGCGAAAACGGCGCGGCGGCGATCACCCTGCCCCCAGGACGGGGGTCAGGGCGAGCCAGGTGGCCGCTCCACCCGGCTGTTCACTGCTGAACGGTTTCTATGCGTACAAATGGTCTCGTGACCATCAGTGAACCACACTCCCCTGGTTTTGTCTAGGGACTGCCGCGAGCGCCGCATGCCCATCTCCATGATCTCGTGGCCAGGAGCGGTATTTTCTGCCGCGCGGGTTGTGCCCTCCCGCCGGACAGCGGCCTCCAGATCCATCTGTACTACACTGGTCTCGTGTCCACCATCGAAGACGTCGCCCGGCTTGCGGGCGTCGCCCCCACCACCGCCAAACGGGCCCTGCGTGAGCCCGAAAAGCTCACGCCCGCCACGCTCGCGCGGGTGCAGCAGGCCATCGAGCAGCTGCACTACGAACCGGACCTGCGGGCAGGCGGACTGCGCGCGGGCCAGAGCAGCATCATTGGCCTGATCGTGGGCAGCATCCTGGAGCCGTTCTTTGCGCAGTTCGCCCGCACCGCCACGCGCGTGCTGGCCGACAGTGGCTATACCCTGATCATCAGCGAGAATGAGTACAGCGCCGCGCGTGAGCTCGAGGAGTTGCGGCGGCTGTACGGACTGCGGGTTGCGGGCATCATGCTGCGGCCCGGCTACGGCGCCGAGAGCCGGGATTATCTGACGCGCCTGACCGGACGCGGTGTGGGCATCGTCGAGTACGATTACGCGCCTCCCCACAGCCCCTACTCCAGCGTCACCCTGGACAACCCGCGCGCGATGTACAGCGCCGTCGAATACCTGCACGGCCTGGGGCACCGGCGCATCGCGGCGCTGGGAACCTACCACCCGGTCATTCACCCCGAGGAACGCAGCCGCACTTTTCCGGAAGCCATGAATGCCTGCGGTCTGCGCGTTTACCCCGAATACCAGCGCGTCACCCTGCTCACCGAGGACACCGCCTACTCCCTGACCCACGAACTGCTGGGCCTGCCGCAGCCGCCCACCGCCCTGATCGCCCTGGCCGGCACCCAGGCCATCGGGGCCTACCGCGCAATCCGGGAGCGCGGCCTGCAGATCCCGGGCGACCTGTCTTTGCTCACCTTCGACGATTACCCGTGGACAGCCCTGGTTGAGCCGCCCATCACGGTCATGGACCAGCCGGTCGAGGAGATGGCGCGGGCCACCACGGCCCTGATGCTCGCGCACCTGGAAGGTCAGCCGGTGTCCGAGCACCGCATGTTCCCCAGCCGCCTGATCGTGCGTGGCAGCACCGCTCCGCCGGCGGCCGCCCTCGCCGCGGCGCACGGCCGCGCGGCGGGCTGAGGCGGGGCCTGCCCGCATGAACGTTCGGTGGAGACGGCGCTTGCCGGGAAGCGCCGCACTCCGGCATGCTGGGGAACGTGGCCCGCCCCATCCGGCGGCGCACTGGCCTGACGTCCGCATCCCGCACCGCTCTTTCCCAGGAGGTTTGCCATGAATTCAGCCCAGACCCTGACCGACCAGACCGCCGTCGGCACGAACAAGTTGCAGCAGCTCAAGGCCGTCTCGGTGGTCGTGGCCGACACCGGCGACATCGAGGCCATCCGCGAGTACCAGCCGCGCGACTGCACCACCAATCCGTCCCTGATCCTCAAGGCCGCGCAGCTGCCCGCCTACGCTGGCCTGCTCTCCGAGGCGCGCGGCTGGCTGCGCGACGGCCAGAGCGTCGACGACGTGATTGACCGTCTGACCGTCCGCATCGGCACCGAGCTGACGCGCATTGTGCCCGGCGACGTGTCCACCGAGGTGGACGCCCGGCTGTCCTTTGACCGGGACGCCATGCTGCAGCGTGCCCGGCACCTGATCGCGCTGTACGAGCAAAACGGCGTGGGCCGCGAGCGCATCCTGATCAAGCTGGCCGCCACCTGGGAAGGCATCCGGGCCGCCGAGGTGCTGGAGAAAGAGGGCATTCGCTGCAACCTGACGCTGATCTTCGGGCTGACCCAGGCGATTGCCTGCGCCCAGGCCGGCGCCTACCTGATCTCGCCCTTCGTGGGCCGCATCACCGACTGGTACAAGAAGAGCACCGGCACCCAGACGTACTCGGTCGAGGAAGACCCCGGCCTGAACTCGGTGCGGGAGATCTACGCGCACTTCAAGGCACACGGCTACCCCACCGTGATCATGGGAGCCAGCTTCCGCAGCGCCGCGCAGGTGGAAGCCCTGGCCGGCTGTGACCGCCTGACCGTCAGCCCGCAGCTGCTGGGCGAACTTGCCGCCGATACCGGCCCGCTGACAGTGAAATTGAACGCCGAGATGGGCAGCGAGAAGGAAGACGCCATCACCGAGGCGCAGTACCGCTACAGCCTGGCCGAGGACGCGATGGCGGGCGAGAAGCTCAACGAGGGCATCCGCTCGTTTGCCGCCGACACCGAGAAACTGGGAGCCCTGCTCGCCAGCCCGCAGGCGTAGGCGTCCGGCGTCCGGGGAGGTGCGGCGAGCGGTTTTTCGTCGTCTCCCCGGGCATCCAGCCTACGCAGTGTGCGGACCTATTCGCCGGTGCGTGCCCGCCGTTTCTGAAAGGCTCCGGTGAGCAGTTCGGTCACGTACTCCCGGGTGAAGGGCATGCCGCTGGCCTCGGCGGCGCTGATCTCCTCGTCGCGGTTGTAGGTCAACCGGACATATGTGGCGCTGTAGCCGGGACCGTCCGAATCAAATTCCAGGATCAGGTAACACGGCAGGGTGCTGTCCAGCGGGTTGCCCACCGAACCGCAGTTGATCAGCGGACGGCCCTCCACGTCCAGCAACAGGGCCTCGTGCATGTCCGCATATACCAGGGCGTCCGCGTACTGGGTCAGGCCGAACTGCGGACTGGGCGCAAAGGCGTCGATCTGGTCCGAGAGGCTGCTGTGCGGATACAGGCGGTGAAACAGGCCGCGGCTGCTCGCGTGGACAAAACGCCACCACGCGCCGCTGAACTGTTCCTCGATGCCGTAGGGCAGGGCTTCTAGGTAGCTCAGGTCCCCCGGCGTGAGCTTGCTGCGCGGCCACAGGTCCTGAGGCCGGTGGCTGGCTCCGGCGACGCGGGCGTCCCAGTTGCCCTGGATCACGCGGCTGGCGTGCGCCTGGGTCCACTCCAGCACCTCCCGCGGGCGCGGGCCCTTGCCCACCAGGTCGCCCAGCACCCACAGTTCGTTCAGGCCGCGCCGCTCCGCATCCGCATGTACCGCGAGCGTGGCCGCCAGATTGGCGTGCAGGTCCGCGAGGATGGCGAGGCGAATCATGACCCTGAGTCTAGAGCAGCCCGCCTGACCGCTTTCATGCAGTCTGTAAGCAGCCCTTTAGATGCGGGAGGAGTGCCGCGCTGCGTGCGCCAGGAGCGGTTCCCAGCCGCACCCCGGGCCGGCTCAGCCCAGTTCGTGATACTGCCCCCGGAAGTACAACAGCGGATCGTCATCGGTGTAGCGGCTGTATTCCACGTAGCCCAGAAACAGCGTGTGGTCCCCGGCGGGAATGACCTCATGTTTGCGGCATACCAGCTGCGCCACGCTGCCGCCGATCAGCGGCAACCCCTCGTGCGTGAACCACGGCACCGACTCCTCGGGGCCGGGGCGGCCGGCGAAGTGGTCACTGAGGTGACGCTGCGCGGCGCTCAGGACGTTGACTCCGAAGTGCGTGACGCGCTCCTCGCCCAGCAGGGCGTACATGGAGGCGCGGTGGTCCACGCTGACCAGAATCAGGGGCGGGGTCAGGCTGACCGATACGAAGGCGCTGGCGGTCATGCCCCGGCGGGTCTCGCCGTCGCTCGCGGTGATGACGGTCACGCCGCTGGCAAAACGGCCCAAGGTCTGGCGAAATTCCAGCGGAGTCACGCCCGGCTGCTGTGGTCCGGTCGCGGTGGGTTCACGAGAGGTCATGGGGCGAGTTTACCTGCCCTTACGGGGCAAGCAGCCCTCAGGGCTGGGACGGCGCGGCCGCAGGCTCGGCCAGGGAAGCCGGCAGCGCCGTGACCGGCCGCAGGTCCCGCACCGACAGGTCAGGCAGGCGCACCACGCCGCGTTCGGGCACCCGGTCGACCCAGCGCTGACCGCTCACGCGCACCTCGGTCAGGCCGGTCGGCAGCGCGGCGAATCCGTAGTAGCCGCTGCCGTCGGTGCGGGTCTGGGCGACCACCACCCCGTTCTGAAGCGCCTCGACCATCCGGAAGCCGGGTACCGGCGTGCCGGTGATGCGGCCAAGCAGGCCACGGGTCGTGGGCGGCTTCTCCTTCCAGGGAATGGGCGTGGCGAGCACGGCCCCCGGCGCGGTCAGCAGCTTTTGAACCGCCGTGAGGCCCTGCGCGGTGGTCTCGCGCTGGCCGTACACGTCCGCCGTGGGCGTGCGGTACGAGTACCCCACCCAGCCCAGACCCGCCCCCACGCTGCGCGCCGCCTGGGCCGCCGTCACGGGAGCGCCATTGAGGTACATGGCCGTTCCTGCGGCCACACCCGCGCTCGCGCCGTCCGGGCGGGCGAGCACGCTGCGGGCAAAGCGGTTCCAGCCATCGAACCACTCGCCCTGCTCGCCCACCACGTCCCGCTTGTAGTTCATCAGCACGTTCAGGTCAATCAGGCCGTCGCGCATCCAGCCGGGCCAGTCCTGCAGCACGTCGCTGTAGGTGCGGGTGCGCCGGAAGGCCGCCAGATCGCCGGGCTGCGGCGGGGCCTGATAGGTGATGGTCGCCGCCGTGATCCACGCGTCGGGGCGCAGGGTCTTGACCTCCAGCGTCACGCGGCGCACCACATTGGTCACCTGCTGGCGCTTCCATTCGGCCCACAGCGGGTCGTTGACCCCCGGCGTCCCGGCGCGGCCCGTCTCGGCGCGGTAGCGGGCAAGCACCTTGGGGTCATAGCCCCACACGTCGCCGTCGGGGTAGCGGATGCGGTCAAGCTGCACACCGTCCACGGCGTAATTCCTGACCAGACTGACGATCGCCTGGGTCACGTACTCGGCGGCCTCGGGAATCGCCAGATCCAGCCAGCCGTCACGGCCTCCCTCCTGCCAGCTGCCGTCCGGGCGGCGGGCCATCCACGACGCCGCGCCGGAGGTCGGCCCGTGCGTGCGCGAGATGTGCGCCGGGTTGGTGTTCGGGGCCAGCACGTTGGCGATGCCCGTGACACTCACCCAGGCGATCACACGCATGCCCCGCGCATGGGCCAGCCGCACGACGAGCCCCAGCGGGTCCAGATCCTTTTCCAGATCGGCGTCGGTGACCACCGGAACGCTGGACTTGCGGCACAGGCAGTCGGCCCGCCGGATCGCCTGCACGAACAGGGTGTTGACGCCCATACGCGCCGCGTCCTCCACCATCGCCTGCACCTGCGCCCGCGTCTTGAGGCCTGGCCCGAAGGCGTCCACCCACAGGCCACGGACCGCACTGCCCACCACCGGCCTGGGTGACAACGGTTTCGGCAGGTCGGGGGCCGGCTTCTCGGGCAGGGACCCGGCCGGCGGCGGAGTGGTCACGGCTCCAGGGAGGGGTGCGGCGGGCAGCGGACCGGGAGACGTGGGGGGAGGCAGCACCGGCTCCAGCACCGGGAGGGGGGGCACCTCCGGCGCGGGCGCCGGGCTTGGGCTGGCAGAAGCGGGAGCCGCGGGCGGCACTTCGGGCGCGGCCGTGTCCTGCGCTGGGCTCCAGCCGCCCAGGCCAGTCCCGAGGGTGAGCAGGAAGGTCAGCAGTGCCGCGCGGCGCAGGGGAGGAAGCGTCATGGTCTTGTCCAGCAGGCTAGCGCACCCCGCACCCCGGGGGATGAAGGCACGCCGCCGCCGTCCCTCCCGGTGCCTTCCGCCCCCAGCAACGGTTCCGCCCGCGCCTTCGCCCAAACCCGGCCCCGGTGCGTGTTGGCGTGCCGGGGCACCATCAGTTCAGGGAGCTAAAGTTATGAAGAGACCGCTGCTGCTGGCCGTTCTCGGTTCACTCGCGCTCGCATCCTGCAACCGCATGGCGGCCCCCGACGTGTCGGGCACCACCAAAACCGCTCCCTTCATGGCCATGCTGACCAGCGTTGATGCCGACAAGAGCTCGGCCGGCACCCCAAGTACGTGGACCTGACCCCAGCGAGCACAGGCCGCCCGGAAAAGGGCGGCCTTTCTTGTTTACTGCCTTTCTGGCGGCATGCCCCGGCGGGCCGGGCGTTAGGCCTCCGCGTCCTCGTCAGGCTCGTCCTCCGCGGCCGTGGCGGGCACCGGATTGCGGTTCTTGCCGATCTCGCGCACCCGGCCATTGAATCGGCCCTTGATCTCCTCGTACATGGGATGGGCCCGGATGTCCCCGGGACGTGAGGGGGCCGCGCCCGCGGGCACTGGTGGAGCGGTGACCTGGGCAGTCGGGGCCGGCGCCGCGCGTGGGACCGGGGCGGGACGCTCCACCGCCAGGCTGGCATACGGCGCGTCGTCCAGGGTGGGTGGGCCGGCGTCGTCGATGGGACCGCCTATGTCGTCCCAGTCGGGTTCCTCGGTGATGGCCTCCACCACGTACAGCTCGCGGGCGGCTCCGGGCGGAGCGGCGTCGGGCAGCGGCGCGGGAGCCACGTCGTCCGGGCTGGCGGGCCGGGCCAGACGGGTCTCGGGGGCGCGGGCCGGGACAGCGGGCGGCGGAGCAGGACGGGTCTGGGGCCGGGGTGGAGGAGCCTCCCGGGTGGCGACCGAGGTCGCGGCCGCCGGCTGCGCTGTGGCCGGGACCGCCTCCACCGGGGCGAAGTCCGGCCCCCGGCTGGCGCGGCGCGCCGCAGGATCGAAGGGAGCGATCTCCGGGGCAGAGACGGCGGGTGCGGCTGGAGCCGGGGCCGGGGAAGGGGACGCGGCAGGAGCAGCCATGCCCTCTCCCCCACCCGCGCCGCCCAGCTTGGTCCGGCGGCTGCCCTCCGGGGCGATCAGCTCAAAGGTCACGGGGCCAAAGACCTTGAGCGCCAGCGCCGCAACGTCGTCGAATTTGGCGACCACCTGTCTGGCATGAAAGGCATTCTTCTCGTCGTAGGTCAAGCTGACATAGCCCGGCTCGGCGTGGGTGCGGGCGGGTTTGAGAAAGGCGCGCAGCTGCATGCTCGCGGCGCGGACCACGTCGGCCCAGGTGCCCGTCGGCGCGGCGTCCTGGGACGCGGCCCCGGCAGCCGCCGCGCCGGACCTCGTGGCCGCCACCGCCTCGCCCACCACCTCACGCGCTGGGGCCGGACCCCGCCGCGCCGCCGGGTCGAAGGCCGCCACGGGCGCGGCCGCTCCGCCCGAGGCCCGCAGACCTGCCAGTTCCTTTTCCAGCCGGTTCAGCCGCTGCAGCAGGTCGGCCGGAACCGCCGCCGCGCCGCCCGGTACGGCGGCTCCTTCAACACCCCCACCACCATCGGCGGCGAGCAGGGCGTGGGTCAGGGCCAGTTCCAGGCTCTGGCCGTCGGCAGAGCGGGCAAAGCGGGCCTCCTGCTCGTCCAGCGCGGCCTGCAGCTTGAGCAGCCGGGGCACGGTCGCGCCCTCGAGCCGGCCGTCGCCGCCCAGGCCCAGCTCGGCATGCAGCGCCGCGCCCAGCGCCGAGACCAGCCCCTCCACCACCGTGCGCGCCGCGAAACCGTCGCGGTACAGCTGTCCAGCTCCCGAGAGCGCCGCCCCCGCGTCGGCGGCCACCAGCGCCGCCGCAATGCCGCGCACCCGCTCACCGGGGGGCAGCCCCAGCGCCTCCTCCACCGCCGCCCGCGTGACCACCTGACCCGCCGCGAGCATGCGCTCGAGCAGGCTCTCGCCGTCGCGCATCGCGCCGTCGGCCAGCCGCCCGATCAGGTTCAGGGCGTCCGGGTCGGCGGTCATGCCCTCCACCGCCGCCAGACCCGCGAGCTTGCCGGCAATCTCCTCGGGCGTCAGGCGGCGAAAACGGTAGTGCTGGCAGCGCGACAGGATGGTCGGGATGATCTTTTCGGGCTCGGTGGTGGCCAGGATGAAGATCACATGGCCCGGTGGCTCCTCCAGCGTCTTGAGCAGCGCGTTGAAGGCCGCCCGGCTCATCATGTGCGCCTCGTCGAGGATGTAGATCTTCTTGCCGCCGCGCATGGCCGCCAACCCGACCTTCTCGCGCAGATCGCGCACGTCGTCCACCGAGTTGTTGCTCGCCGCGTCGATTTCCAGCACGTCGGGGTGCGAGCCGGCCCGCACGCTCAGGCAGGACTCACACTCGCCGCAGGGTCGGGGCGCCGGCCCGGTGCAGTTGGCGGTCATGGCGATCAGGCGGGCAGTGGTCGTCTTGCCCACCCCGCGCGGCCCCGAGAACAGGTAGGCATGCCCCACCCGCCCGGCTTCCAGCGCCGCCCGCAGCACGTCCTTGACGTGTTCCTGCCCCACCACCTGATCCCAGCGGATGGGCCGGGCACGCTGATAGATGGCGCTCACAGGGCCTCCCCCCGCACGGGCGGGGCGGCAACAGGCACCCATTCACCAGCCAGCAACCGCCCACCACCCACCGCACGCCTCTTCACGCCTTTCAGTCTAGTGCGGGACAGCGCGGCGCGCGGTGATGCGGACACCGGTCCGGCAACCTTCAGCCCGCCTCTACCCCCGCCGCCCGGCGCAGCGGCAGGTACTGCGGCAGCCACGCGCGGGCGCGGATCACCGCCTCAAGCTGTTCATCGGTCATGGTGCGGATGCGGCGTTCGGCACACACCCCGTCGGTGATGGCCTGGCGCGCCACGTTCACGGCCACCCGGATGCTCAGCTCGCGCAGGTCCTGAATGGGCGGATAGACGCGCTCGCCGTAGCTTTCCGTGAACTCGGCCAGGGTCCGGGCCGAGGCCATGACCATGTTGTCGGTGATCTCGCGGGCGCGGGCGGCCACCGCGCCGAAGCCCAGGCCCGGAAAGATAAAGGCGTTGTTGCCCTGCCCCACCGGATACAGTTTGCCCCCGTACTCCACATCGGGAAACGGGCTGCCCGAGGCGATGATCGCTCCGCCGCGCGTCCACTCGATCAGGTCGGCGGGACGCGCCTCGACGTGGCTGCTCGGGTTGCTCAGGGGAAAGATGATCGGCCGGGGCGTGTGTTCCAGCATGGCCTCCACGCTCTCCCGGCGGAACAGGCCCGGCACGCCGGTAAAGCCCAGCAGGGCGGTCGCGCGGGCTCCCACGATCACTTCATGCAGGGTGGGATAGTCCCCCGCGTAGGTCCAGCCGGCGAGGTCTTCCTTGCGGCGCACAAAGCTCTGCTGCTGCGGTTCCAGATCGTCCTGTCCGGTCATCAGCAGGCCGTGGCGGTCCACGACGAACACGCGGGCATTGGCCTCGTCGTAACTCAGGCCGTCGGCCTCCAGGCCCTGGCGGATGGCGATGGCCACGCCGATTCCCGCCGCGCCCGCGCCCACGATCACGAACACCTGCTCCGAAAGCCGCTCACCCTTGAGGCGCGCCGCGCTCAGCACTCCGGCCAGGGCCATGGCCCCGGTGCCTTGGATGTCGTCGTTGAAGCTGGGCACCACCTTGCGGTAGCGCTCCAGCACCCGGAAGGCTGTGCCGCGCGAGAAGTCCTCCCACTGGATGATCGCTTTCGGGTAGCGCGTGGCGACCGCCTCCACAAAGGCGTCCAGGAACTCGTCGTACTCGGCCCCGGTCAGGCGCTGGTGGTGCACCCCCAGATACAGCGGGTCGTCGATCAGGTCCTGGCGGTTGGTTCCCACGTCCAGCTCGACCGCCAGGGTCTTGTCGGGGCCGACGCCGCCGGCCGCCGTGTACAGAGACAGCTTGCCGATGGAAATCGCCATGCCGCCAAACCCCTGATCCCCGATGCCCAGAATCGCGCTGGAGTCGGTCGCCACGATCATGCGCACGTCGTTGACGGTGACGTTCTCCAACATCTCCTCGACCCGGTCAATGTCCTGGGTGCTCACGGTGAAGCCGCGCGGGTAGCGGTAGTTGCTGGAATACAGCTTGACCGCCTCGCCCACCGTGGGGGTGTAGATGATCGGCAGCATCTCCTCGAGGTGGTCTTCGAGGATGGCGTAGAACAGCACCTCGTTGCGGTCCTGCAGGGCGCGCAGGTACTCGTGCTTTTCCAGGTCCGAGGTGCAGCGCAGGTAGCGGCGGTAGGTGCGGTCCTTCTGCTCCTGAAAGGTGCTCGTGTGCGGCGGGATCAGGCCTTCGAGGCCCAGGTCTCGGCGCTCGGCAGGCGTGAAGGCGGTGGTCTTGTTCAGCAGCGGATTCTGCAGCAGCGCCAGGCCAGTGACCTGCACGTCGATGTAGCGCCCGCCGTGCTCATCGCGTTTGACGTCGTAGTACCGGGAAACGGGGGGAGCCTTGGGCATATGCCGCCCAGCATAGCGGGCTGGAGGGGCACCACCCCACCTGGAACTTAGACGTCTAAGTGGTTATAGGACCGCGGTCCTTGTCTATAGCCGGACTGCACGCTAGTTCGCGGTCCGGGCCGCCCAGCGTGCCCGCAACGCCTCGAAGTTGGCGTCGATGCGGGCCTGGGGCAGCGCGACCTGGGTGGTGCTGCCGTGGCCGATCTCGTCGCCCAGTTCATTGACCGCACGCATGCCCGCGAAGATGCGCCGCCCTTCCTGGCGTTCAAAGGTTGCGGTCACGGTCACGGTCATACCGGGCAGGGCCGGCCCGGTGTGAATCACCTCGACCTGCGCGCCGATGCCGCCCTCACCGTCTTCCAGAAACGGCAGGATGATCTTGCGGCCGGCCTCCTCAAAGTGTTTGGCCATCCAGTACGTCGCGTAGACCGGGTGGACCGCACCGAGTTCCCCGAAATTCACGGTCATCTCATCGGTCACCGTGACGGTCAGGGCCTGGGAAAATCCGGCGGGAATGGAACGCATGAACCCAGGGTAGAGCACGCGCCGCTGTTCAGAACACGCAACTTCCCGTGATGACTCCCCGCGTTTTAACGCGGGGCTTCTCAGGTCAACAGGCGCAACGTTCACACCCTCGCTGAAGGCCGCATCCCGGCCCCGATTCAGGATGTTCAGGGCGGCATTCACATCTCTGTGCATAGCAAGCCCGCAGTTCGCGCAGACGTAGGCGTGGCCGATTTTGACCTTCTGCCTGTGGCCGCACTCGCTGCAATCCTGACTCGTATAGTTGGGGTCAACCCCCAGAACTGTCCTTCCAGCGTTCACAGCTTTGAGGGACAAGATGTTGATAAAGCTGGCCTAACCCGCATCCAGCACGCCTTTAGCGGTGCGGGTGCGGGCGAGGCCGATGATGTTCAGGTCTTCGTGGAAGATGGCGTCGTGACGGTTGACGAGTGTGCGGGCCGTCTTGTGGTCCGGCGTGACCTTCATACCCCGGATGAGCCAGTCCCGCTCCGCACAGGTGGCGGCGAATATCTCCATCAGGCGGTCACGGGACGGGCCAAAGAACGAACGACGGCGGTACTTCGGAGTGAACACCAGATGGTAGTTCAGATTGAAGTGTGCGTGTCGTGTGGAACGTTCCCCGGCCATGTGCATATGGGAGCAGATGACAGCGGGCTACAGGTGGAGGAAGCGCCGCCTACGGCGCCGAATTGCGCCCCCGTCAGGGGCGGTGGCTTATATCCCCGCTTTGAAAAGCGGGGAATTACGCCACTTTCTCTAAACAGGTTTCGGCAGATGCCGCGCCGGAGGCCCCTTACACTGCGGGGGTGAAGCTCAAGCCCGCCGATCTGCTCAGCCTGCTGCGCGAGTCCGCGCTGGCCTTCAGTCAGGACAAGGCACCCCGGCTGGCCGCTGCCATCGCGTACTACGCCATCTTCGCTATCGCGCCGCTGCTGTTTTTCGTGCTGGCCGTCGCCAGCGGACTGCTTGCCAACGCCAACGTGCAGGAGCGGCTGTTCGAGTTCCTCGCTCAGAACCTCAACCAGAGCGCCGTGGAGTTCGTCAAGGGCATCGTGCCCGACGGCAGCCGGCTGCAACAGTCCACCCTGCTCGCCAGCATCGTAGGCTTCGTGACGCTGTTCATGGGGTCCACGGGGCTGTTCGTGCAGCTGCAAGACGCCCTGAACACCCTGTGGGGCGCCGAGCCCGCTCCCGGCAACGGCGTGCTGAACGTGATCAGGTCCCGGCTGATCTCCTTCGGGCTGGTCCTGCTGATCGGCGTGATCATCATCGCCTTCCTGATCGGCAACACCTACCTCTCGGCCATCGCCGAACACCTGGGAGAAGCCATCGGGCTGGGCACGCTGTTTGTGCGGATCGCCACGTTCGCCGTCAGCGCCGGCATCCTGACGGTGGTGTTCGCCGCGCTGTACAAGACGCTGCCCAATGTCCGGTTGCAGTGGCGCGAGGTCTGGATCGGGTCGGCCATCACCTCGGTGCTGTTCGCCATCGGGCAGATCGGCATCGGCCTGTACCTGGGCCGCGCCGCGCCGGGCAGCGCCTTTGGGGCCGCCGGCTCGCTGGTGGTGCTGCTGCTGTGGATCTATTTCTCCAGCATGATCTTCTTCTTCGGGGCGGAGGTCACCTGGGTGTACTCGCAGAAGTTTGGCTCGGGTGCGGGGGGCGCGGCGAGCGTGGACAAGAAGGCGGCGCTGGCCAGCAAGGGAGCGCACATTGATCCCACCCCCACCGAGCAGGAGCGCGAGGCGCAGCGCCACACGGAGCCGAACAGACCCGCCCTGCCCGGCCGCCTGGGCCAGATGCTGGACACGGCCCGGCTGCCGCGCGTGATTCCCGAGGTGCCCACCCGCGCGCAGGGCCGGCTGTTGCCCAGCGTGCGCTCCACGCTGTGGAACGCGCTCACCGCCGTGCTGGCAGTGCCGGCCGTGATCGTGCTGCGGCTGCTGGGACTGACCGGAGGCAAGCGCAAGTAACCCCGCCCGCCGTGGGTTTAAGCTGGAGCATGGACCCCACAGAACGTACCCGGCACAACGCCCGGCTGTTCGACGCGCTGGCCCCCAGCTACGACCGCCTGGGTTTTCTGTCGCTGACGGCGCGGCATCTGGCCGGGCGTTTTGGGACCGCGCCCGGCGAGACCCTGCTGGACGTGATGACCGGCACCGGCACGCTGGCCCTGGCCCTGGCCGGGGAGGTAGGAGCGCAGGGCCGGGTGGTGGGCGCCGACCTGTCACCGGGCATGCTGACGGTGGCGCGGGCCCGGGCTGCCGGGCAGCCCACACTGTCTTTCGTGGAAGCCGACGCGACGGCGCTGCCCTTTGACGACGCCACCTTTGACGGCGTGGCCTGCGCCTCGGGCCTGTTCTTCGTGCCCGATATGGAGGCGGCGCTGCGCGAGTGGCGGCGGGTGCTGCGTCCGGGCGGACGGGTGGCCTTTTCCTCGTTCGGCCAGGGCCTGATGGGCGAATTGCCGGAGCGCTGGCGCACGGCGCTGGGGGCAGTCGGCGTGAACCCTGGCTTTCCGCCGCTGGGCCGCCTGCCCTCTCCCGAGGTGGCGGCCGACCTGCTGCGGGCAGCGGGCTTTACCGAGGTGCGGGCCGACCTTGAGGAGCTGCCCTACACCCTCCCGACGCCCGAGGCCCGCTGGGCCGACATCGAGGCCGGCATGGAAGGTGGGCCCCTGCCCGGCCTGCTCCCTGAAGTGCGCCGCCGGGTCCAGGCCGATCACCTGGCCGAACTGCGCGCGCTGTTCGCCGATGGGCCACTGACCGTACCGCTGCCGGTGCTGATCGCCACCGGGCGGCGCGCCGCCCCGGAGCCGGAAAGCTGACTTTTGGTGGACGCAACCCAGGCGTCCATGAGCGCGTAATGTGCGATATGACGAACCCGGATGGCAAGCCCTCCCCGAACGGGACCGGTTCCGACCCGGCTGGCCCCGAGCCGACCCCCACCACCCGGGAGCCCGGAACGACCCGTTCGCGCACACCGCAGGGCAACGCGCCCTCCTGGGTGGACGAGGTGCTGGGCACCCCGGCAAGGGGCACAGCCGACCGCGATCCACCCGCGTTCTCCGGTTCCCCGCGCCCCGACCTCAGCAAGTCGCCGGCGGGCAGCGACGACCTGCGGATTCCGGGCCACGGCCCCGCCCAGGACCGCCCCAGCCCGTCGCGACCTCCCACCGCCCCCCCCCGGTCAGACGGCTGGGCCACCGGAGCCACCGCCGAAGCAGACTCCAGCGGGCCGGCCCGCGGCTTCGGGTCCTGGGGAGATCCGCAGCGGCAACCGGTGCCGTCTCCCCAGGTCACGGGTCCAGACTTCGGGGACGTGGCCCAGAAGCGGCTGGTCGCCGGACTCCTCGCCATCGTCCTGGGCAGCCTGGGCATCCACAAGTTCTACCTGGGCCTGAACACCCAGGGCGCGATCATCCTGGGGACCAACATCGGCGTGTGGGTTCTGGCCCTGCTGCTGGGCGTGGTCACGCTGGGCCTGGGGCTGATCATCACGGTTCCGCTCGCCGGATTGATCAGCACCGCGCTGGGGGTCCTCGGCCTGATCGAGGGTGTCCTGTACCTTACCAAATCCGACGCCGACTTCGAGCGCGAGTATCTGGCCGGCCACAAACCCTGGCTGTAATGGCCGGCCCCTCCTCCCCCAGCCCCACGCGGCCTACACCGACAGGGCGCCCTGGATGTCGGCCTGCAGGTCGGCCAGGGCCTCCACGCCCACGCTCATGCGGATGGTCTGCGGCGTGACTCCGGCGGCGTGGCGGGCGGCCTCGGGCACGCGGCCGTGGGTGGTCGTCCAGGGATGCACCACCAGCGAGCGCACGTCTCCCAGGTTGGGGGCGATTCTCAGCACCCGCAGCCGCGAGAGGAACGCCGCCGGATCGGGCACCTCGAAGGTGAGCACCGCCCCGAACCCGCCGCGCAGGTACCGCTGCGCCTGGGCGTGGAAGGGATGCTCCGGCAACCCCGGATAGCTCACCTGCCCCACCGCCGGATGGACCTGCAGCCACCGGGCCAGCGCCAGGGCGCTCTCGCTCTCGCGTGACAGGCGCAGCGGCAGCGTCTCCAGGCCCTGCGCGATCAGGAAGGCGCTGTGGGGAGCCAGCGTCATGCCCAGCTGGTGCGCGCCCAGCCAGCGCTGCCGCCACGCCAGGGCCGCGTCGCCGCGCAGATGCAGCACGCTGTTTGTCCCACCCTCGGTGAAGACTGGCAGGCGGCCCAGCTCCTGGTGGGTGCCCACCGTGACGCTGCCGCCAAGCACGCTGCCGTGTCCACCGGCCCACTTGGTCAGCGACTGCGACACGATGTCTGCGCCGTGCTCCAGCGGGCGGCACAGAAACCCCACGCCGCCACAGGTGTTGTCGATGGCGAGCAGCGCGCCGTGCTCGTGCGCGATCTGTGCCAGCGGCTCAATGTCGGCGATGTCCCCGGCGGGGTTGCTGATCATCTCGGCCCACACGAGCCGGGTGTTGTCCTGCATCGCGGCCCGCACGGCCTGTGGGGTGTTCTCCACCAGCGTGGCCCGGATGCCCATCAGCGGCAGGATGTTGCTGAGCATGCCGGTGGTGCCGCCGAACAGGCTGGACGCCGAAACCACGTGGTCCCCGGCCCGGCACACGCTCAGGATGGCCGTCAACGTGGCGGCCTGCCCGCTGGCGACCGCCACCGTGGCCGCGCCCCCCTCCAGCGCACTCACACGCGCCTCCAGCGCACGTACCGTGGGATTTTGCAGGCGGGCGTAGCTCAGGCCGGTGTTGTTCTGGAACTCCTCCTGCGCCTCCTCCAGCGTCTCAAACTGGAAGGCGGCGGCCGCGTGGATCGGAATCCCGATGGTCTGGCCCAGGCCCCGCGGAATGGCCGACTGTACGGCGGTGGTCTCGTAGCTCCAGCTCCCGGGACCGGTGGAGTCCTCTCCCCCGCGCTCGACATGCGGGGTACCGGGGGTCGGGGAACGCTGCGGCTGGTCGTCAGTCATGCCTCCACGCTACGCCGGCAGCGGCAGCCAGAGGTCCGGCCTGTCCGCACCACCTGCGCCGCGTCCCGGATCCTCAGGACCGGACCTCAGGAGTGGGGAGACGTCGGCGGCGTGGCCCCCTCCTGCCCCGCCGGCCGGGAAGCCTTCAGAACGTCGCGGATTTCCGCGAGCAGCTTTTCCTGGTTG
Source organism: Deinococcus aerophilus (assembly GCF_014647075.1). Classification (NCBI taxonomy): domain Bacteria; kingdom Thermotogati; phylum Deinococcota; class Deinococci; order Deinococcales; family Deinococcaceae; genus Deinococcus; species Deinococcus aerophilus. Next base: position 26,736 of record NZ_BMOM01000015.1, read on the forward strand.
GAGGGCTCAGTAACCGCCGCCTTCTTCTCGCGCTTGAAGCGCTCCATCAGGCGGTTGACCGGCACGAGGACGAGAAAGTAGATCACCGAGGCGGTGATCAGGAAATTCACCAGCGCCGTCAGAAAGGTGCCGTATTTAAAGATGCTGCCGTTCACCGTGAACTGAAGCGTATCGAAGTTCGGCACGCCCCCGAAAATCCCGATGATGGGCATGATCACGCCCTGGGTAAAGGCGGTGACCACCCCACTGAAAGCGGCCCCGATGATGACGCCGACGGCCAGATCAATCAGGTTGCCGCGCAGCAGAAACTTCTTGAACCCATCGAACATGCCCTGGAGTCTGCGGTGGCCCGCTCCTTCCGGCAATGGCGTGGACCCCGGCTGCCTAGACAGTCGGGGTCCACGCAGGGCAGCCTTGCGCTCAGGCCTGCCCGCGCACTCCGGTGGAGGGCCGCTCGGTTTCGGGGGCCGCCGGGCCACCGTCTTTGACGGCGTGGGCGCTCATGCCCCACTGGTGGCCGCTGCCCTGAGCCCCGTCGAGAATCACGCGGGCCAGTTCGCCCAGCGTCGCGCCGCCCGCGCGCACGTCCATGCGAAACTCCTGACGCAGTTCATCCAGGCTCACGTCGTCGAGCATCAGCTCGGTGCCGTAGCGCAGGGTGGTGGGCGGCACGATCAGCAGGTCGGCCTCGCCGGGCTTCACCGCGTGGCGAAAGCAGCGCCCGGTAAGCAGACCCGCCACGGTGGTCACCGGCCCGAAGGTCTTGTTGGTGACGCCGCGCACTTCCAGCGTCAGGCCCCGGATGGCCCGCAGCGGCTCCACGGCGCGGTCCAGGGACTCGGCGAACAGTGTGCCGGTGCCCAGGATCACCCGGCGCGGTTCGGGCAGTTCGGCGGGCAGTTCGGGCAACCCCTCGGTCAGGAAGTCGCGAATCATGCCCACGCCGTTTTCCAGCATCGGAAAGCCCTCGTACTCCTCCTCGGTGGGCAGCGGCTCACCGGCAAGCAGGTACAGCTCATCCGAGGGAAAGATAAAGCGGGTGCCGCGCTCGGCCAGGAATTTCTTGCGCCACACGTTCAGGCGCCTCAGGCTGTCCTGGGCCTCCTCCTTCTGAAAGGTCCGCACGTCGGGCAGGTTGGTGCGGTGCGAGGTCAGGCCGATGGGCACCACCGCCGCCGAGATCACGTTGGGGCGGCTGGACAGGTATTCCACCGTGTCGTCCAGGTGTTCGCGGTCGTTGCGCCCAGGGACCAGCACAATCTGGGTGTACAGGTCGATGGACTCCAGGCGTTCGATCATGCCGCGGATCTGCACCGCCTGCGGATCCTTCACCTTGAGCTTCCACCACTTCATCATGTCCTGGCGCAGGTCCTGGTTGGCCGTGTGGACCGAGACATACAGCGGTGAGAGGTTCTCGTCCAGAATGCGGTTGATGTCGCCCTCGGTGAGGTTGGTCAGCGTGACGAACGAGCCGTACAGAAACGACAGGCGGTAATCGTCGTCCATGATGTACAGGCTCTTGCGAAAGCCGCGCGGCATCTGGTGGACGTAACAGAAATCGCACTTGTTGGCGCATTTCTTGATGCCGTCGAACAGCACTTCCTCGAAATCCAGGCCCGGGTCCTCCCACTCCACCTCGAAGGTGAAGGTGTCTTCCAGGCTGGGCTGTGCGGGCAGAAACAGGCGGTGGTGGTCCTGCGCGGTGCCGGGCACCCCGGTCATGGCGCGGGGAGCTTCCCTGGGGCGGGCGATCTCCAGCGTGGCCCGGCCCTGCGACAGCGCGTGCCGGTACGCGAGGACGTCGGTCACGGCCTCGCCGTTGACGCGCAGCAGCACGTCGCCGGCGCGCACGCCCGCGCGGGCCGCCGGGCTGTCCGTTTCCACCGACTTGATCGGTGCAGGATAGGTTTCTGGAAGAACTGTGGCTGCCGTCAAAGAATCACCCCTCGTGGCCCCCGGCGGCGTCCGTGCTGGCGCCGTGCATTTGCTGGCGCTGTGCCTTCACCGCGGTGGTCCGGCTCCTGGGGCTGACTTCCAGACACCATGTCTGCGGCCCCGCTTCAAGCAAAGCAGCATAACAGGCCGCGCGTGGCCACGGGTGTGAGTCAGGTCGCCTTCGCGTGGGGCGTTCTGCGGCTCCGTCTGGACGGCGCGGCCCACCATGCCCGGCCCCCGCGCCTGTTAGCCTGCGCCCCGTGAGCCGCTCCGGACTGTCCGACACCATCGCCGCCATTGCCACCGCGCCGGGCAGCGCGGGCGTGGGCATCGTGAGGGTCAGCGGACCGCGCGCGCTGGAGGTGGCCGACGGTCTGTTCCGGGGCCGCCGCCGACCCTCGCGCGTGGCGGGCGGGCGCTTTCTGTTCGGCCAGCTGGTTGCTGCGTCCCCGGCCGATGGCACGGCCCCCGAGGTGCTGGATGAGGGCCTGTGTCTGGTGTTCCGCGGCCCCCACAGCTACACCGGGGACGACGTGGTGGAACTGCAATCGCACGGCAGCCCCGCAGTGTTGAGCCGCGTGCTGGCGCGCACGCTGGAACTGGGGGCGCGTCCGGCCCGGCCCGGCGAGTTCACGCTGCGGGCCTACCTGGCCGGCCGGCTGGACCTGGCACAGGCCGAAGCCGTGCTGAATCTGGTCGAGGCCCAGACCGACGCGGCCCGGCGGCAGGCCAGCCTGGGTCTGGCCGGAGCGCTGGGGACCCAGGTGGCGGCCATCGCCGCGCAGCTGATCCGGACCCTCGCGGCGCTGCAGGCCATGCTGGATTACCCCGAGGAAGGCGTGCCCGACGAGGACCGCGCCGCGCCGCTGGCCGCCGCGACCACCCAGCTGCGGACCCTGCTGGGCAGCGCCCGCGCCGGACAGGTGGCAACCCGGGGCGCCCGCCTCGCGCTGATCGGCCGGCCCAATGCGGGCAAGAGCAGTCTGCTCAACGCGCTGGTCGGCTATGAGCGCAGCATCGTGACCCCCATCCCCGGCACCACCCGCGACTACCTGGAAGCGGGGCTGGAACTCTCGGGCGTTCCGGTCACCCTGGTCGACACCGCCGGCGTCCGCGAGACCGAGGACGACATTGAGGCGGCGGGGGTAAAACAGGCCCTGGCGCTGGCAGAGGCCGCCGACCTGGTGCTGGTGCTGGAAGACGGCAGCGTGCCCCGCGAACCCGCCACACCCCTGCAGTCGGCCGAGTGGCCGCAGGGGGCCCGGGTGATCGGCCTGCGGACCAAGGCCGACCTGCCGGCGGCGTGGAGCGCCGAGGGGGTGCTGGGGGTCAGCGCCCGCACCGGACAAGGCCTGCCCGAACTGCGTGAGGCTGTCGGCCGGGCGCTGCTGGGGGACGCCGCCCGTGGAGAAGCGTGGCTGACCACCGAACGGCAGGCCGATGCGGCGCGGCGGGCGCTGTTCCATGTCGAGGCGGCTGCGCAGTTGCCCGACGAACTCGCCAGCTATGAGCTGGAAGAGGCTCTGCGCGCCCTTTCGGAGCTGACCGGGCAGGACGTTCAGGAAGACGTGGTGGACGCCGTGTTCCGTAACTTCTGCGTCGGGAAGTAGGGACTGGATTGAGGCTGGCTCCCCGACCCCAGAGGTCGCTGAACCCAGCACGATGAGCTTCTTCAACACATGAGAACCACTCATGAGAGCAGGTATAGGCAGTCCTGCAGGGACAGGGCCGTTCAAAAGGACGCCGCCGCCGCGCACCGCGCCAGCACAGGGTCCGCGCTGCCGCCCGATCATGGCCTGATCATGGTGCCTAGGAACAATGGCACTCAGGTGTTACCGGCGGGCCACCACAGCGCCGCAGCGACGGCGCGGGCCACCAAGTCAGGTCTCTGCGCACACGGGCTGTATGAGAAGAGTTCCATCACCCCGCTTTCTGAATATACCGAGAGACCATTCTCATTAAAAAACATGGCATTCGCATCAATATCATTCAGCAGCCGCCGATCAGCCGCCAGCCGATGAAAAAGTCGAAGATGATTCTTAAATGAAAGGAAATTTATTTTCCTCATCATTAAGTCGTTATGTCTTGCATCTATATGGCCGGCACGGCGCTGAATGAACCAGTGAGCGACAGATTTCAACCCCCCAATGGGACGCACCCGGAGCATGACAGATCAATATTTTTCACACAGTTCGGTAAAAAGTGTATAATTCCTCTCAACCGTCACCTGTTTGGGTAGGGTCACTTGAAATTTTCGCCGTCACAGTGTGCGAATCGTTACGCAAGCCGGAGCTTACAGATGACAAACCTCACATCCTCAGCGCCACCCATCGTTGCCCTCTATACCGAGGGAACCTATCCTCAGGCCCACGGTGGCGTCAGCGTGTGGGTCGATCAGCTGGTCAACGGATTAACCGACCATGAGTTCAAGGTGCAGGCGATCTCCGGGCTGCCGTTTGTACGCCCCGCCCTCACCGTACCCGCGAACGTCTCATACACCCAGGTTCCGCTGTGGGGAGACGTGCCGGCCGCCGGTCGGCCCAGCCGTGAACGCCGGCAACAGGTGTACGAGGCCTACGGCAACCTGCTGTACGGCCTGTGCACCATGAACCTCGACGCATTCGGCACCGCGCTGCAGGCCCTGAGCGTGCTGGGCCGCCAGGGCAGCTTCACGGCGCTGCTGGACACCGCCCGCGCCTCGCGCCTGACACTGGAGCTGTGGTCGGCGCACGCCGCCGCGCAGCGCGACAGCGCAGACAGCGGCGGCCCCCGGCTGCCCATGCCCACAGTGGCCGACGCCCTGGATGTTCACGTCTGGCTGGAACACGCCCTGCGTCCGCTGGCCCACCCCGCCCCCGAGGCCCAGATCGGCCACGCGGTCAGCAATGGATTTGCCGCACTGCTGGCCCTGAACGGCCAGTGGACCCACGGAACGCCCTTCATGCTCACCGAGCACGGCGTCTATATGCGCGAGCGCTATCTCGAGTTCCGCGGCGGTTCCTACAGCCCCGGGTACAAGAGCATGCTGCTGCGCTTTTACCGCCTGCTGTGCAGCCTGGCGTACCGCGAGGCAGTGCTTGTGCTGCCCGGCTCGCACTACAACCGGCGCTGGGAAGAGCGGCTGGGCGCGCACCCGGACAAGATCAAGTGCGTTTACAACGGCATTGACCCGGACATCTTCCCGATCGCCGATCAGGAGCCGGCCGAGAGCGTGGTGAGCTGGGTGGGCCGCATCGATCCCCTCAAGGACATCGAGACCCTGATCCGCGCCTTCGATCTGGTGCGCCGCCACAACACGGGAGCCCGGCTGCGGCTGTTCGGCGGCACGCCGGCCGGCAACGAGGGCTACCTGCGCAAGTGTCAGGGCCTGACCCACGAGCTGCACCTGCAAGACCACGTGACCTTCGAGGGCCGGGTCCAGAACATCACCGACGCCTACCGCGCCGGACAGGTGGTGGCCCTCACCAGCGTCAGCGAGGGCTTTCCGTACACGGTGCTGGAGGGCATGGCTATGGGCCGGCCGCCGGTGGCCACCCGGGTGGGCGGCGTTCCCGAGGCGGTGGGCGAGGCCGGCCTGATCGTGCAGCCCCGCGACCATCAGGGTGTGGCGAGCGCCCTGTCGCGCCTGCTGGACGACGCCTCACTGCGCGCCCGGCTGGGCCGCGCCGCACGGGCGCGGGTCATGGAGATGTTCACGCTGGACGGCTGCCTGACCGCCTACCGCCGGGCCTACCCATTTGCCATGTCCGGGAGGGGCCTGTGACCCGCGCCGCGCCGCACCAGCTGCCCGGGCATCTGGCCACCCCCCGGCCGGTGCTGTCCGGGCGCCTGCTCGAGATTGACCGCCACCTGGCCCGTGAGCGCGAACACATCCTCGACGTCGAGGAACTGGCCGCGTATATGGAAGCCGATGGCGTGGGCGACGACATCCTGAAAAACACCCGGGGGCATGCGGGACTGTTCAGCGCGGCCGAACTGCTCTACCGCCAGGAAGGCACCGGACGGGCCGCCAACCGCGTGGCGTGGACGGTGGCCCCGAACTTTCCGTGGCAGATGCTGCTGCGCGGTCCCCTCTACCTGCCCTCCGGGGTGGCAGGCCTGCTGATTGCCCAGCAGCTTGGAATGGGCGCGGCGGCGGCCTTCATCTTCGCCTCGGCTTTCGGATGGGGCTGGACCATGGCGGTGGCGGGCGTGCGCTACAGCGAGCCCTTTGCAGTCCCGGGGCGCGCCCTGCGCATGACCCTGCTGATCGGCGGAGTGGTCGGGGTGCTGGGCGGAGCGCTGTGCGCCGGCACACTGATTGGCGCCGACACTGCCCTGGTGGGCGCCCTGATGGGCGGCGCGGTCTCGCTGGCCATCGCGGCGTCGGGCATCCTGCTGTCGCTGGGCCGGACCGTGCCCCTGATCGCGTCGTATGCCGCGCCGGTGCTCGCCGCGCTGCTGCTGCTGGTGTGGCCGTCCGTGGCAGTGACAGCCGCCGCGCTGGCCCTGCTCGCGCTGGTTCCGGCCGGCGTGGCCCTGCACGCCACCCGCCCGGTCGGTCTGCTGCCCGCCCGCTGGTCCACCCTGCGCCCGCACCTGCACCACGCCGTCTACGGCTGGTCGATGGCCGCCGCCTTCGTGGTGCTGACCTTCCGGCTGGGCGCCTGGACCCTGCTGCCCATCGTGCTCAGCGCCGGCCTGCTGGAAGCCGGGGTCTGGCACGCCCAGGACTGGCTCAAGACGGCCACCCGCGGCAGCCGGAACCTGCGCGCTTTGCGGCGCACCGGCCTGTGGGCGGTGCTGCTGTGCACCGGCGGCTACGGTGTGGCGCTGGCCCTGTGGACCGCGCTGGCGCTGGCCCTGCCGCTGCCCGAGAGCATTCAGCCGCAGCCCGGCGCCCTGTATCTGGTGCCGCTGTTCGGCGCGGCCCTGCTGCTCAGCGCGTGGCTGTCCAACCAGCGCCTGACCCGTCCCCTTTCCGGCATCTGGGCGCTGTGCGCCGCCGGACTGTTCCTCAACGTTTCCCTGGCCGTACTGGCCGCCGTGTTGATCCTCACCCTGATGCTGCCCACCGTCCAGGCCCTTTCTGACCCCCGGAGCTACCGATGACCCAGACTGCTGTTCCCACCCCTCCTTCCGCCACCGCCTCCGACCGTCCCCTGGTCGCCGTGACCGGCGCAGACGGCTTCATTGGCTCGCACCTCACCGAGGAGCTCGTGCGTGCCGGGTACCGCGTGCGCGCCATGGCGATCTACAACTCGCAGGGCTCGTACGGCTGGCTCGACACCCTGAGCGGCGACGTCCTTGAACACGTCGAGGTGCAGCTGGGCGACGTGCGCGACGCGGGCAGCGTCCGTGCGCTGATGCGCGACGCCCGCACGGTGTACCACCTCGCCGCCCTGATCGCCATTCCGTACTCGTACGTCGCGCCGCGCTCGTACGTGGAGACCAACATCACCGGCACCCTCAACGTGCTGGAGGCGGCGCGTGACCTGGGCACCGCCCGCGTGATCCATACCTCCACCTCTGAGGTTTACGGCACCGCCCGTACCGCGCCCATCCATGAATCCCACCCTCTGCAGGGCCAGTCGCCGTACTCGGCCACCAAGATCGGCGCGGACAAGCTCGCCGAGAGCTATTACCTCAGCTTCGGGCTGCCGGTGGTCACGCTGCGTCCCTTCAACACCTACGGCCCGCGTCAGTCGGCGCGCGCGGTGATTCCCACCATCATCAGCCAGGTGGCGGCGGGCCGGCGGGAGATCCGTCTGGGCGACCTGCGCCCCACCCGCGACTTCAACTTCGTCTCGGACACCGCGCGCGCCTTCCGGGCCGTGGGCGAGGCCAATGACACGGTGCTGGGCCGCACCCTGAACGCCGGCTCGGGCCGCGAGATCACCGTCGGCGACACCGTGAAGCTGATCGGTCAGGTGATGGGCGCCGACCTCAACGTGACCCAGGAAGACCAGCGGTTGCGCCCCGAAGGCAGCGAAGTCATGCGCCTGCTCGCCGACCACACCGAACTTACCGCTCTGACCGGATGGCAGCCCGAGGTCCGGCTTGAAGAGGGCCTGGCACGTACCGCCCAGTGGTTTACCGATCCCGCCAACCTGGCCCGCTACCGCGTAGGCGAATACACCGTTTAACCCCCTTTTTAATTCCCCTTCCCATCCCTCCTCCTGACGCCCCCGTCCCTTCGTACGCCCCACGCCCGCGCCTGCCCGTCCTGGCAGGAAAAGGAGCGCCCCATGCACGCAGTGATTCTCGCCGGAGGAAAAGGCACCCGTCTGCGCCCCTACACCACCTGTGTTCCCAAACCCCTGGTGCCGATCGGGGACACCTACTCGATTCTGGAAATTGTGCTGCACCAGCTGCACAACAACGGCTTCCACTCGGTCACGCTGGCCATCGGCCACATGGGCCACCTGATTCGCGCGTTTGTCGGTGACGGCACCCGCTACGGCCTCGAGGTGACCTACACCGACGAGGACACGCCTCTGGGCACCATCGGCCCGGTGCTGCAGGTTCTCGACGATCTGCCCGAGCACTTTCTGGTGATGAACGGCGACGTGCTGACCAACCTGGACTACGGCGCGTTTCTGAAAAAGCACGTTCAGAGTGGCGGTCCGGTCACCGTCTCGACCTACAACCGCGAGATCAAGAGCGAGTTCGGGGTGCTGGACGTGACCGAGAGCGGCGACCAGATCGTGGCCTTCCGTGAAAAGCCCACGGTGCGCTTTCAGGTCAGCATGGGCATCTACGCCATGACCAAGGAGACGCTGCGGCGCTACACCCCCGGTCAGGTGCTGGGCTTCGACACGCTGATGCTCGATCTGCTGGCCGAGGGCCAGCGGCCCGGCAGCGACCTGTTCGGCGGGTACTGGCTGGACATCGGCCGCCCCGAGGACTACGACATGGCCAACCAGCAGTGGCAACAGATGGCTCCGGTGCTGCTGCCCCACTTCGCCCTGAGCGCCGCCGATTAACGTGACGCACGCCCCTTCCTCCAACGCGGCCCCCGTCCTGGTGCTGGGCGCACGCGGCTTCCTGGGCGGACAGGTGGTCGCGGCCCTGGAAGCGGAGGGGCGGGCTGTGCGCGTACCCCCGCCGGGCGACCTGACGGCCGCTTCTGAGGCCGACTGGGCCCGCTGGCTGGACGACACCTCGGGCGTGGTGAATGCGGCGGGCCGCACCGGCGGCAGCCTGACGGAACTCACCCGCGCCAATGTCCTGCTGCCCGCACAGGTGCTGGAAGCCACGGCCCAGACCGACGTGAAGCTGGTTCACCTGGCCTCGGCGGCCGAGTATGGCCGCACGCCCGAGGGACACGCCTCCCGCGAGGACGACGTGGCCGCGCCGCGCTCGCCCTACGGGGCTTCCAAGCTGGCGGCGACCGTCCTCATCGAGGAAGCGGTGCGGTCCGGGCGCGTGCGCGCGGCGGCCCTGCGCCTGACCAATCCGCTGGGCGCGGGGCTGGGGGCCGGAACCCTGCCTGGACGGGCCGCCCAGGAGCTGGCCCGGGCCGCCCGCGAAGGCGCCGCCACAGTGCAGTTCGGCCCCCTGGGTGCCCAGCGCGATTTTGTGGACGCCCGTGATGTGGCCCGCGCCGTGTTGCACGCCCTGGACAGCGATCTGCAGGGTGTGGTCAACGTGGGAAGCGGTCAGGCCCGGCCCGTGCGCGATCTGGTCGAGGGTCTGGCCCAGCTCACCGGTTTTCACGGCGAGGTGCTGGAAGACGCCCCCGGCAGTCCGCGCAGCGGCGACGTGCCGTACCAGCGCGCCGACCTGAGCCGGCTGCTCGGCAGCGGCTTTACGCCCCAGTACACCCTGGAAGACTCCTTGCGCGCCCTGCTTGACCTTTCCCCCGAGTCCGGCCCCCGAGACCACTCCGCTCCGTCTTCTGTGCACTGAAGACCGTGCAAGGCGGCCATTCGCCGAACTGATCCGCCCCGCTTCCTCTACCTCTTGCAGATGGTGCCCTCCAGACAGAATCCGGCATCGGCCAAGGAGCCTTTCATGAAACGATCCACTCTGCTGTCCGCCCTGACCCTCGCCCTGGTCCTCGCCTCCTGCGCTCAGACTCCTGCTCCCAGCTCCAGCGCTGACTCCACAGAGGCCGATACCGGTGGCCACGCTGGCCATAGCCACGGCAACGCCTTCGGACACGTGACGGCTGTGGCCCCCGGCCCCGACCTGAGCAAGATGCCCACCAATGCCCGGCTGGGCGAGGCCACCGTGCTGCGCGGCACCCGCCTGAGCGCCCAGGCCCTGCCCGCCAATGCCCAGACCAGCAAGGTCGCCCTGAAGGTGCTCGTGCTGAGCAGCGGCGCGGGCGACTACGGCCTGGACACCGCCGTCTCCATGCTCAAGGAAAGCGGCGTGCCCTATGACGTGCTGGACGCCAGCAAGACCACACTGACGATGAGCACGCTGATCGACAGCAGCGGCATCGGGCGCTACCAGGGCATCATCCTGACGAGCAACGCCCTGTACCTGCCCGATTACACCAGCGCCCTGGACACCGCCGAGTGGAGCGACCTGTTTGCCTATGAAAAGGCCTACAGCGTGCGCCAGCTGGCCCTGTACGGCTACCCCGGCGTGTCTCCTGAGGATTACGGCCTGCGGGCCGTGAACAGCGCGGCGACCTCCACCACGTCCATGCAGCTCGTTCCAGGGGCACAGAACGTGTTCAGCGACCTGACCGGGACCCCGCTGCCGGTGCAGTACGCCTGGACCTATCCCTCCACCGTGGAGGCGGTGGCGGGTGTGGTGACCACGCCGCTGATGGTGGATCCCAATGGCCTGGTGCTGGCCGCGACGAGCACCGTGGACGGCCGCGAGCGGCTGCTCGTCACCACCGCCCAGAACCCCTCCCTGATGCACACCCAGCTGATGAGCTATGGCCTGCTGCAGTGGCTGACCAAGGGCGTGCACCTCGGCGAACACCGGCGCTTCTTCCAGGCCGACATCGACGATTACTTCCTGTCCAGCGACCACCTGGACCCAGACACCATGACCCTGAGAAACACGCCGTTCCGGCTGTCGGCAGCGGACATGCTGTCCCTGCGCGATCAGCAGACCCAGGTCCAGCAGCAGTTCCCGGTGGCCAGCGGGTTCCGGTACGCCATGGCCTTCAACGGTGGCGGCGCCAACATCAACGCGCCCCTGGCATGCACGGACCCGGGCAGCAGCTCGCCGGACGGCCTGACCAGCGTCACCAAGTGCATCAAGGACAGCTTTGACTGGGTCAACCACACCAGGGACCACCTGCGCATGGACGTGATGAATCTGAGCACCGCCTACGCCCAGATCATCCAGAACGTCAACATCGGCAACAAGCTGGGCCTGACGCTGAGCCGCAAGAGCCTGGTGACGGGCGAGCACAGCGGCCTGGGCAACATGGACCCCACCGATGACGGCACGCACAACGACGACGACGTGAACCTGCCCAAGCAGGACCTGGGGCTGGAACGCAGCAACCCCAACGTGCTCACCGCCGCCGTGAACAGCCGCGTGAGCTACCTCGCCTCCGACCACAGCGTCGCCAGCCACTGGGACGCCTCGTGCCCGACGTGTGGCGTGCAGCATCCCATGAACAGCAAGATCTTCCTGGTGCCGCGCTGGCCCAACAACGTGCATTACCATGTCACCAACCCGCAAGAGGCCATGGCGTCCTACAACAGCATCTACGCGCCGGGCGGCACCCGGCCGTACTGGGACCATGCCCTGAACTACAGCGAGTTCCTGGACAAGGAAAGCGACCTGGGCCTGACGCACATCCTCGACGGCGGCGCGTTCCCGCACTACATGCACGAAACCAACCTGCGCGAGTATGCTCCGGGCATGAGCCTGGCCACCGATTGGGTCAAGGCGACCCTCAGCAAGTACTCGCTGTTCAGCACGCTGCCCGTGAACACCTACCGCTGGGATGACCTGGGCAACTACCTGCAGCGCCGGACCCTGGAAGAGAAGGCCAAGGCCAAGAGCACCCTGAGCGCGGTCTGGGAACGCAAGACCAATCTGGTGACCCTGACGAGCACGGCAGGCAGCGTCCCGGTCACGCTGACCGGATCGATTCTGGGCACGCCCTACGGCGCCTACCAGATTCAGAACCGCAACGTCAGCGGCACCGCCCGCGTGTTCGTGGCCCCCAAGTAACCCGGATCGCGCCCCAGCGGCGTGCCTGACCGGACACCACCACCGCTGCTGGAGCCGCCGGACATGTTTTTCCCGGCGGCTCCTTCTTCATCCCGTTCCCTCACCCCTGCTTTCGGGAGAGCCTTGTTGATGCCGAGTTCCTTTCGCCTGCTCGCCGCCGCGCTGCTGCTGCTCACGGCCTGCAAAACGGGCACCTCAACCCAGCAAACGCCTTCCACGCAGCCCCCCAGCGGTGAGCACCTGCGTGCTCCGGCCCCGCAGGTGCGGCTGCCGGCCAACGTGCAGCCCGACAGGGTTCAGCTGCGAATACTGGTGCTGGACACCGGCCAGGAAAGCGCGGGCATAGGCACGGCGCGCGCCCTGCTGCGTTCTCACGGCATTCCCTTCACCGAACTGGATGTCACGGCCCGGCCGCTGACAGCGGCCACCCTGATCGACGCGCAGGGGGTGGGCCGGTATCAGGGGGTGGTGCTCACCAGCAGCGGCCTGAGCATCGAGACCACTCCCGGCGTGTACGGCAGCGCGCTGGATGCCGGCGAGTGGGCCACCCTGTTCGCCTACGAAAGGGCCTACGGCGTGCGACAACTGGCCCTGTTCGGCTATCCGGGCACTCAGCCGGAGGACTACGGCCTGCGGGCGGGCGGCGATGTCCAGACCGGCGACACCAGCGTGGGCCTCACGTCGGCAGGCCGCCGGCTGTTCAGCGACCTGACCGCCACGCCGCTGGCCGTTCGCGGGGCGGCCCGCTATCCGGCGCAGCGCACGGCAGTCCAGGGGGTAGAAACCACGCCGCTGATCACCGACCCGCAGGGCGGGGTGCTCGCCGCCACCAGCACGGCGGACGGGCGCGAGAGGCTTCTGCTGACGCTGGCCCAGAACCCGGGAATGCTGCACACCCAGTTTCTGGGTCACGGTCTGGTGCAGTGGCTGACCCGGGGCGTTCACCTCGGCGAGTACCGGCGCTTCTTGCAGGTGGACGTGGACGACTGGTTTCTGTATGCCGACCGCTTCGATCCGGCCACGGGACAGGTCGTGCCCCGCGACTACCGTCTGAGCGCCGCCGACGCCCTGAGCCTGCGGGACCAGCAGCGCCGCATCCGCCAGGAGTACGCCGTGGCCCGCAGTTTCCGGCTGGCCCAGGCCTTTAACGGGCTGGGCGCCGATCCCGGAGCGCCGGATACCTGCCGGCCGGGCCCCGAGGTCCGGGATCCGCTCAGCGCGGTGACGCGCTGCATTGCCGGCAGCTTCGACTGGGTCAACCACACCAAGGACCACCTGCTGATGGACATCATGTCCGAGGAGAAAGCCATGAGCGAGATGGCGCACAACCGCGAGATCGGCCGTCAACTGGGCCTGCCGCTGAGCACGCAGGCGCTGATCACCCCGGAACTTTCCGGACTGGGCTGGAAGGCACCGACACCGGGGGCGGCCAAACAGGACTCCGGGCTGGCAGGCGGCAACCCGGCCGTGTACCGTGCGGCCCGGCAGCTGGGGGTGCGCTATCTCGCGGCCAACCACAGCGTGCCCAGCCAGTGGGACCCGGCGTGTCCCAACTGCGGCGTGTTCAGCCCGCTGGACCCGGAGGTGCTGCTTATTCCCCGCTGGCCCAACGACGTGCCGTACAACGCCACCACCCCCGCCGAGGCCGTGGGGGTGTTCAACGCGCGGCGTACCCCCAGCGGGAAAGCCCCCCTGAACTACGCCGCCTTTCTGGAACAGGACACGGCCCGCAGCCTGGTTCATGTGCTGTCGGGAACCGCATGGCCCCACTACATGCACCAGGGCAACCTGCGCGAGTACGCGCCGAACCGCAGCCTGGTCACCGACTGGGTGCGGGCGATGCTGGACCGGTACACCCAGCACAGCACCCTGCCCCTGCAGACCCTGACCTGGAATGAGCTGGGGGCCTATGTCAGTGACCGCACCCGCCACGAACGGGCCAAGGACGGAGTCAGCGCGGTCTGGGACCGCCGCCGCGGACAGGTCACCCTGCGGGGAGGTGGTCCGGGCGCAGGACAGGACGGCTCCCCGGTGGTGTTCCTGACCGGCGTGGCGGACCCGCCGCAGTCCGGGGAGGCCCGCACCTTTACCGCCCGCACCCATACCTATGGCGCCCGGACCACGGCGCAGCTGCGCCTGGGAGATCAGGCCCTGTCGCTGACCGTCGCGCCGCTGGAGCCCACTCCATGACCCGGCCCGCACCGCGCCCGCGCCGCCCACTGAGCATCTACTACGGGCCCCCCACCCCCCGGGCCCTGGCTGCCCTGCGCACCTTTGAGACTGTGGTCGTGCAGACGACGCTGTATCCACCGCGGGCCCTGAACCGGCTGCGGGCCGGCGGAACCCGGGTGCTCGGCTACCTCAGCGTGGGTGAGGACCACGCGCTGGGCGACTGGGCCTGCGTGCCGGGCAGCGCTCCATACCACTCGGGCGACAATCCCGAGTGGGGCAGCGTGCGGGTAGACGCGGCCCATCCAGGATGGCGCGAGACCCTGAACCGCCGGGCCGACGAGGCCCTCCACGGCGCAGACGGCCTGCTGCTGGACACGCTGGACAGCGCCGCCGCCGCCGGCATTCTGGAGCGGGTGCAGGAACTGCGCTCACGGCACCCCGACACCATCCTGCTTGCCAACCGCGGCTTCGATCTGATGCCCGACCTGGCCCCCGAGGTCAGCGGCGTGCTGTTCGAGGCCTTCAGCACCACCCACAGCCCCGCCTATGCCCTGCACGACGAGGGTGGGCTGGCCTACACCGCCTACTGGCAGGTCCGGCTTCAGGATCTGGGACTGCCCGTCGTGGCCCTGGACTACGCCGACACCCCGGCGCTGGCCCGGCTCGCGCGCGAGTATGCCGCCCGCCAGGGACTGCACACCTTCGTGACCGACCGGGCCCTGTCCCGGCCCACCGGCCAGCGCTGAGCGCGGCCTGCTTGGTTCTTGTTACTTGTTCTTGGACAGGCGTTCGAGAACCAGGCGGCTGACCGTCTTGAGGGTCTCGAAGACGCCCACGCCCTTGTCCGACATCGCCTCAAACATCTGCAGCTCGCCCCGGGGGTCGATGACCGCGCGGATCATGGTGGTGGGCAGGGCGTCAGGCAGGTCACGCTTGTTGACCTGCAGCACGATGGGCACCTCGCGCACGTCAATGCCGTGTTCGGCTAGGTTCTCGCGCAGGTTGCGCATGCTCTCAGCGTTGGCACGCAGGCGGTTGGGGGCACTGTCGGCCACGAACACGATGCCGTCCACGCCGCGCAGAATCAGCTTGCGGCTCGCGTTGTAAAAAACCTGTCCGGGCACGGTGTACAGGTGAAAACGGGTCTTGAAGCCCTGCACGCTGCCGAGGTCCAGCGGCAGGAAGTCGAAGAACAGGGTGCGCTCGTCCTCGGTGGCCAGCGAGACCATCTCGCCCCGCAGGTGGCCGGGCACCTTGGAGAACACCTGCTTGAGGTTGGTGGTCTTGCCGCTCATGCCAGGGCCGTAATACACAATCTTGCAGTTGATCTCGCGGGCGGCAAAGTTGATGGTACTCATGGCTGTGAAACCTCCAGGGGATTAGGTGAGAATAGGGGTGGGAAGCGGGCGGCGGGGCAGGGCCGCTCAGCCCAGCAGGTCGTCGAGCAGGGCGCTGGCTCCGTGGCTGAAGTCCTCCGTGAACTGCACCGGCGGAATGTCCTTGAGCTCTTCGAGAATCGCGCTCAGCTGCGCGACGGTCTTCTTGGCATAGACCTTGACCTTGCCCAGCGGCACGCTGACGTCGAAGATCAGGGTAAGCAGCGCCGAATCGCCCACCGATTCCACGTACAGGGTGCCGTTCTCGCCTTGGTGAATCTGTTCGCTGAAGGTGCGCTCGCCCAGCATGTTCGCCAGCGCGGCGGTGGCGGCGGCGTTGCTGGCGACCAGGGTGGCGACGCTGTCCAGCGCGGGCGGGCGCGGGGCCCACAGGGCTTCTTTGTGAGACAGCACGAAGCCCTTGCGGTCGACCAGCAGGCCATAACGCACGCCGGTGGTGTCCAGCAGCTCCTGAATGTGGCCGTCGACGCGGGCGTAAGCGTCGCCATAGAGGGCCAGTGACGGTTCGATCATGCAGCAGTATATGAACAGCATTCAGCACAGAATCAGCACAAACCGGGGCGGGGCAGACGAGGTAAAGGCAGTGGGAGAAAGACAGAAAGCCGCGCCTCCGGCCACCGCTCGGTGTGCGGGCGGTCAGACCGGTGCGGGCGCTCAGGCGTTACACTCGCCCGCGTGAAGTCTGGCCGGAGAACCGCGGGGAAAAGCTGGAGACGGGCGGCGCTGCTGCTCGGAGGACTGGTGTTTGGAACGCTGCCGAGCGGGGCCGGTGCGCGGCCTGTGGCCATCGCCGGATTGCCGCAGGCCGCCGCGCTGGACACGCGCACGCTGCCCGGCGGCGAGATGCTGGCGGTGTGGACGCTGCCGCGCCTGGGGGTCTCGGTCCGCAACGACCCCGAGGACCTGCGGCTGCTGCTCGGCACCCGTGAACTGCGCTACAGCCCGGCCACAGGCTGGCGGGCGCTGGGGTTTGCCTGGACCGGCCGGCTGGCCGCGCCGCAGCAGGTGGGCGTCAGCCTGTACGTGCCGCTGGCCGCCTTGAAGCTGCTGGGCGTGCGGACCCTGGCCGATGCCCCCGGCCTGCTGGATTTCGCCGCGCCGGTCAGCGTGCCGCAGGACACCCTGCCCCCCTCGGATCCGTCCGCACAGACGGCGGGTTCCGGTCCGGGGAGCGCGGGCGCTGCGGTGACTGCTCCCCGGCCACGGGTGCCGGCGCCCACGCCTCCCCCCTCCGCTCCTGTGCTCCCGGCCGTCTCGGTTGCCCCAGCGGTCCCGACCCTGCCCCACCCACCGGCACCCGCGGCCCCTGCACCGGCGCTTCCTGTGCCGCCCGCCGCGCCCACCCTGAACGTACCGGTGGTGGCCCATCTGGATACTGTGCGGGTCAGCCGCACGCTGTACCGCACGGTGGAGGTGCAGCGGGTGGTGCTGGAACTCAGCGCCCCGGCTCCGCAGTCCGTGGCGCGCGAGGCCGGCGGCCTGAGCGTCACGCTGCCCGGCGTTACCGTGCAGGCCAGCGAGCAGCGGCTGCCCTCAGGAGACACCCTGAGCCTGCGGCAGTTGGGCAGCGGCGCGGTCATGCACCTCACGACCGGGGGGGGCCGCAGCGAGATCTTCACGCTGGAGGACCCCTACCGCGTGGTGATCGACACGACCACGCACACCGACCCCGGGGTGCCCCCACCGCTGAATCCCGACGCCCTGCCGCCGGGCGTGACCTACCGCGAACGCGGCGCCCTGAAGTTGCTGAGCTTCGACCCGGGCTTGTTTCAGCCTCGGGTGGTCAGTGCGCCGCCGGGCCGGGCGCTGGGCGTGGCCGAACTGGTGAAGTCGGTCGCCGGGGTGGCCGGGATCAACGGCGGCTATTTTGACCCGGCGAGCAGCCTGCCGGTCGATCTGGTGGCGGTGGGCGGCCTGATGACGGCCGGCAGCCTGGAACGGCGGGCCACCGTGGGATTCACGGCCCAGGGCCAGACCCTGTTCGGCTATCCGAGGCCGCGGTATGTCCTCAGCAGTCCCGAGTTTGGCAGCGTCACCGTGAACAGCGTCAAGGCGCGGCCCGACGCCAGCCTGCTGACCGCCTTCGTGGGCGACGGGCGCACCCCGGTGGGCGCGGGCACACTGACCACCCTGCTCGTCTCTCCCGGCAGCGCCGCCGTCACGCGCGCCGTGAGCGGCCAGATCATCCCGCCCGCCGGGATGCTCGCGCTGACCTTCGACCCGGCCCGCTTTCCGGCGCTGCCCCGGGTGGCCGGCGCTCCCCTGAAGGTCACCCTGAACTGGCAGGCCACCGACGCTCCCTGGGACAGCGCCGTGGACGCCCTGAGCGCGGGGCCGCTGCTCGTGCAGGGGGGCAAGGTTGCCATCGATCCCCGCCGCGAGGGTTTCAATACGGCGGGCAGCATCTGGCGGCCGACCCGGCAGTCGGCGCTGGGGGTTCTGAACGGCCAGCCCACCATTGCCTACTTCGATTTCGGAACCCCCGAGGCCTTTGCCGCTGCGCTGGCCGGGGCCGGCGTGCGCGACGCCGTGCGCATGGACAGCGGCAGCAGCGCGACGGCCTACCTGCGCGGCGGCTACGCCGACCTGGGCGCGTACCTCAACACCGTCTGGAGCCGCCCGGTGCCCAACGCCATCGTCTTCGTACCGCGCGGCACGGCGATCCGTTAGGTACGGGGACTGCACCCCCTTTCGCCCGGAACATATTTTCCGGGGTTTTTAGCACCAAGACAGAATTCATCTTCTGCGCCTACACTGGGGCATCTGGGGGTCAGATGCAGAAAGATCGTTTTATCGTCCTGCGACAGGACACCGCCACGTCCACCTACACTTCTCTTGCCGACACCGCCCTCGCCGACACCTTGACTGGCAACCGGGCCGACGCCGCCGAACGGCGCGCAGAGCTGGGGCTGGAGCGCTCGGGCGTTCCTGCGCCCACTCCCCTGCGGCTGGAGGTTCAGACCCTGGACCGCCGCGCATGGCCTGAACTGCTGCAGGAGTCGGCGGTGCGCTCGGCCGCGCCGAGCATCCCCATGCGCCTGATTCGCCCGGTGCGGCGCTCGGAGGCCGTGGACGTGCAGGCCGACGGCCCGACCTGGGGGGTGCGGGCAGTGCGGGCCGACTCCAGCCCCCACAGCGGCCGTGGCGTGACCGTCGCCGTTCTCGACACGGGCATTGATCCCGAGCACCCGGCCTTTGCGGGCGTCGAATTGATCCGGCGCGACTTCACCCTGCCGGGCGGGGACCAGGATGGTGGGGTGGATGCCGAGGGCCACGGCACGCACTGCGCCGGCACCATCTTTGGACGCGAGGTCGACGGGCGGCGCATCGGCGTGGCCCCCGGCGTGGAGCGGGCGCTGATCGGACGGGTGCTCGGCGCCGACGGCAGCGGCAGCAGTGAGGGCATCGCCCGCGCGCTGACCTGGGCGGTGGGCCTGCGCGCCCATGTGATGAGCATGTCACTGGGCATGGACTTTCCCGGTCGGGTGGCCGAGCTGATCCGGCGCGGATTGCCGGCCGAGCTGGCCACCTCACAGGCGCTGCTGGACTACCGCGCCAACCTCGAGCTGTTCGCCGCGCTCGCGAGCTACGCCCGCGCCCTGGGCGGAGACGCCACCCCCACCCTGCTGATTGCCGCCGCCGGCAACGAGAGCCGCCGCCAGCAGAACCCGGACTGGGAGGTCGGGGTGGCCCCGCCCGCCACCGCCGCCGGCTTTCTCTCGGTGGCGGCGCTGGGGCAGGGCCAGAACGGCGCTCCGCGTCAGGACCTGAAGGTCGCTCCCTTTTCCAACACCGGCGCGACCTTCAGCGGCCCCGGAGTGGACATCGTGTCGGCCAAAGCAGGCGGCGGCCTGACCCGCATGAGCGGCACGAGCATGGCAACTCCCCACGTCGCCGGTGTCGCGGCGCTGTGGTTCGAGCGGCTGATCGCGGCGGACGACCTGACCCGCGAGACCATCGACACCCGCCTCAAGGCGAGCGCCACCCGGGAACCCCTGGTGGCGGACGTGGACCGGCTGGACGTGGGGCTGGGACTGGTCCAGACACCGCAATAACCGCAGGCAGCCTCCAGGAGCAGCAACCCGGAACTGTTCCCTTCCCCGGAGGCCTGGGCCCCCGGTCACTCTGGCCTCCTCCCTAGGCCCCGACCCGCAGCAGTTCCAGCAACCGCAGATAGGCCTGCGCCGTGACCTGCACGTCGCCGTAGCTGCGGTGGCGTCCGCCGGGGGCGAAACTCAGGCCCAGCCGCTCGGCGAGCACCGTCAGGTTGTGGGCCCGCTCCCTGGGAAAGGCGCGGCGTGAGAGCTGCACGGTGCAGTACTCCGCCGCTGGCCGCCACTCCAGACCGTGACGCCGGGCATTGGCCCGCATGAAGCCGCCGTCAAAGCCGATGTTGTGCGCGACCACCGCCGAGGGGCCCACGAACTCCAGAAACGCGGGCAGCACCTCGGCCATGTGCGGCGCGTCCCGGACCATGTCGTTGCTGATGCCGTGAACCTGCTGGGCACGCCAGGGAATCAGCAGGGGCTCGCCCGCCGCGGTGGTGGGCCGCACCAGGGTCTCGAACTTCTGGGTCTCCTCCACGCGGCCGTCAATGATGCGCACCGCGCCGATTTCCACCACCGCGTCGCGCTCCGGCGAGAGGCCCGTGGTTTCCAGGTCGAACACGACGACATTCACGCCGAGCAGGGTAGCGCGACCGGCCAGCCGGAATGTGGCCGCTGGGCACCCTACGCTCCGGCTTTCCCCATCAACGCGCCCACCGCCTCCTCCTTGCCCTTGGCCTCCACCTCAATCCACGGCACGTCGAAGTAGGCAGACGGCAGATGCGTGATCAGGTGGCTGTGGCGGCGGTCATGCGGCCCCTCGATGCCGTTGGACAGGTGAACCACCTGCCACTCTGGCGGCGTCCAGGTCTCCCGCGCCCGCAGGACCCATTCGCGCACGGCGGGATCGTCCTGATCGGGCAGTTTGTCGTGGACGACGTGGTGGTGGGCGTCATAGACAAGCGGCAGGCCCGCTGCCTGACAGACCGGCAGCAGGTCGGCGGGGCCGTAGGCGCGTTCGTCGTTTTCCAGGCCCAGGCGCAGGCGCACGCCGTCGGGCAGGTCAGGAATGACGGCCGTCAGTTCGGCGGCGCGCCCTCCCTTGCCCCCGTGCAGCAGCAGCAGGTTCCACGGACTGCGCTCCAGGCCCAGGCCGTCCATCACGCGGGCGTGCGCGATCAGGGCATGAACGCTGCGGGCGCGCACCTCGGGGCGGTCACTGTTCAGCACGATGAACTGCTCGGGATGGATCAGCACGCGGATGCCGCGCGTGGTAAACGCCTCCCCCGCCCCGCGCAGTGAGGGGGCGAGCGAGGCCAGGACCGCCGCGCCGGTGTCGTCGCCCTCCAGATCCAGCATGGGAAACAGACTGGAACTCATGCGGTACAGGCGGATGCCGCGCGCCGCACAGAATTCGGCGGCCCCGCGCAGCCGGGCAATGTTGTCGGTGTACAGGTCAAGCAGTTTGGCCTCGCGCTCGGCGGGCGACAGGGCGCGGTAACGGCTCAGGGTGACCGTGCGGAAGCGCACCTCCGGCCCCACCGTCATGCACACCAGACCGTAGGTGGGCCGGGGCAACCCGCTCATGCCCGGTTCTCCGGGGTGGCAGTCTTCGCGGCGGCGCGGCAGCGGTCCGAGCAGTAGCGTACGTTCTCCCAGTCACGCTCCCACTTCTTGCGCCACGAAAAGGGCCGGCCGCACACCGCGCATACCTTGCTCGCCCGCTCGGAGGGCGGACGTCCTCCGCCAAAGGCCTTCTTTTCAGTTCTGCCGGGCATGGTCCACCTCCAGTCCGGCCAGCACCCGTTGCGCCAGATCGTCCGGGGCGTCCTGCGAGGTGACATGCAGGGTCAGGACGTCGGCCTCGTCCGGTCCCGGCAATTCCAGGGTCTGCAGCTGAGAAGGCAGCAGATCCAGGTGGGCGTAATGGCCCGACCGGTGCCGCAGGCGGGCCGCCAGCAGTTCGGCTGGAACGTGCAGGAAAACGAACTGCGCCCCCGGCACGCGCAGCACGTCGCGGTAACTGTGCCGCAACGAAGAGCACGCCAGAATCACCCGCGGCAGGGCGAGCAGTTCGGCGCGCAGGCGGGCCAGCCAAGGCGCGCGGTCGGCGTCCGTCAGACCCTCTCCGGCAGCCATTTTGGCCTTCGCTGCGGGCGTGTGAAAATCGTCGCCGTCCAGAAAGGGCCAGCCGGTGCGGGCAGACAGCGCGTGGCCCAGCGCCGTCTTGCCGCTGCCCGACACCCCCATCAGGATCATTCTCATCCCCCGCAGTCTGGCGCAGGCCCGGCGGCGAAACACAAGAAGCGGCAGAAGACTGTCTTTAGAGGTGGGCCTTTAAAGACAAGACGGAGCGGTCCCTTCCAGCATGCGGCCAGCGCCCTACCGTGCCAGCGCCGCGTGGGCCTCCAGCAACAGTTCCTCGGTCTCGGCCCAACCCACGCAGCCGTCGGTGACGCTCACGCCGGGCTGCAGCTCGGTCAGGTCGGCCGGAATGCTCTGCTTGCCCGGTTCCAGATTGCTCTCGATCATCAGGCCGCGCAGCGCCCGCTGCCCCGCGAGACGCTGGTGCAACACGTCACGCCACACCAGCTGCTGGCGCCGGAAATCACTGCCGCTGTTGGCATGCGAGCAGTCCACCATCACCGCCGCCTCCAGACCCGCCGCCGTCATCAGGGCGGCCGCCTCGCTCACGAACTGCGGAGCGTAGTTGGGACCGTTCCGGCCGCCGCGCAGGATGATGTGGCCGTCCGGATTGCCGCGCGTATGAACGATGCACGCGCGCCCATCGTCATCCACGGTGAAGAAGGCGTGCGGGTGCGCGGCAGCCACAATGGCGTCCACCGCCAGCTTGAGCCCGCCGCCGGTGCCGTTCTTGAAGCCCATCGGGGCGCTGACCGCACTGGCCATGACCCGGTGGGTCTGCGACTCGGTGGTCCGGGCCCCCAGACACGCCCACGCCACCGCATCGAACAGGTACTGCGGCGCGAAGGGGTCGAGCAGTTCGGTGGCGACCGGCAGGCCCAGTTCGCCCACCTCCAGCATCAGCTGCCGGGTCAGGGCCAGGCCGCGGCCCACATCGTTGGCGCCGGTCATGTCGGGGTCCATCAGGTAGCCGCGCCAGCCTACCGTGGTGCGCGGCTTGTCCACGTACACGCGCATCTGGACTTCCAGGGTGTCCTTCACCCGCTCGCGCAGCCCGGCCAGGCGGCGGGCGTAGGCCACGGCCGCGCTGTAGTCGTGAATGCTGCATGGCCCCACCACCACCAGCAGGCGCTCGTCCTCGCCGTGCAAGATGGCCTGCGCCGCCCGGCGGCCCGCGAGCACCGTGCGCTCGGCTTCCCGGGTCAGGGGCAGCGCCGCCTTGAGTTCACGCGGCGTGGGCAGCGGCGTGAACCCCGAGACCTTGAGGTTCTCGGTGCGGCTGGGGGCCGGGGTCTGCGTGGCGGGGGTGGAAAGGGGCTGGGTTTCGGGCAACTGGGCCGTCTCGGGCAACTGGGTCATGGGATTCTCCTGAAGACTGTTCTGTGGGGCGTAACGCGAACACCGCCCGGGGCCTCTGGGGCTGCACCGGGCGGTGAGGGGGTCGGAAAACAGCGCGACGCTAGGCCCGGAAACAGCGGGGCCAATAAAAAAACGCGCCTGTGAAGGTCATGCGGGCAGTGTACGGGGCCGGGGTGGGGCGCAGCGCGGGCCGTCTAGGCGGGGTGGGGCGCACCTGCGAGAAATACACGCTGCGCCGCAGACGGTAGGACGGCAGACCGCAGCACCCACACGCAGTGTGGTCTGATAGAGGCCGCATGCCCGCCTTCCTCACCCCTCTTCCCCCCAGGCCATGACCCTCGCCGTCCTGCTGCCTTTCGTGATGGCCGCGCTGTGTGCGTGGCTCGCCCGGCCGCTGGGCCGCCGGACCGGCTACCTCGCGGCCCTGGCCTTCGTGCCGGCGCTGCTGCTCGCCGCTCCGCTGGCCGGTTCCAGCGTGGAACCGGGCGGCACAGCCCTCAGCCAGAACACACCCTGGGTGCCCGAACTGGGGTTGAACCTGGTCTTCCGGGGCGACGGATTCTCGCTGCTGTTTGCCGTCCTGATCGGCGTGATCGGAACGCTGGCCTCGCTGTACTCGGTGGCCTACCTGTCGCCCCGCGAACGTTTCGGGCGCTTCTATCCCTATCTGCTCCTGTTCGGAGGTTCGATGCTCGGGCTGGTGCTCAGCGACAACCTGATCGCCCTGTTCGGCTTCTGGGAGATGACCAGCGTGACCAGCTTCCTGCTGATCGGACTGTGGCACACCCGCAGCGAAGCGCGTGACGGAGCGGTCAAGGCCTTTCTGATCAGTGCGCTGGGCGGGCTGGGGCTGCTCGCCGCCGTGGCGCTGCTCTCGATGGCCGGCGGCAGCACCCTGCTCTCGGAGCTGGACCTGGAAGCGGTGCGCGCCTCGCCGCTGTTCGTTCCGGCGCTGCTGCTGACCCTGCTCGCGGCCTTTACCAAGAGTGCCCAGCTGCCCTTTCATCTGTGGCTGCCCACCGCCATGGAAGCGCCCACGCCGGTCTCGGCCTTTCTGCACTCGGCGACCATGGTCAAGGCAGGTGTGGTGCTGGTTGCCAAGTTCGGGCTGATCTTTGGAAGCAGCGCGCTGTGGGCGGGCATCATCGTGCCGCTGGGACTGGCGACGCTGTTCTGGGGCTCATGGCGCGCCCTGAAACAGACCGACCTCAAGGCGCTGCTCGCGTACTCCACGGTGTCGCAGCTGGGCTTGCTGATGGCGCTGTACGGCCTGGCCGACGCGGAGGGCCGCTTTGCCGCCACCACCCACCTGCTCAACCACGCGGCCTTCAAGGCGGCGCTGTTCTTCGTGGTGGGAATCATCGACCATGAAACCGGCACGCGCGAGGTCTCCCAGCTCTCGGGGCTGCGCCGCAAGCTGCCCATCACGTTCGTGCTCGCAGGTCTGGCCGCCCTGAGCATGGCCGGATTGCCGCCGCTGGGCGGCTTTATCTCCAAGGAGCTGTTCTACGAGGCGATGCTGCACGCTGGCCCCGCCTTTATCGCCGTGGCCGTGCTGGGCAGTGCCCTGACCCTGGCCTACTCGGCGCGGCTGGTGGCCATTTTCTTCGGTTCCTACCGCGCACCCGTGGACGACGGCGGCCGGTCCCTGAAGGCGGACGTTCATGAGGCGGGACCCGGGCTGCTGCTGCCCCCCGCGCTGCTCGCCGCCGGCGCGCTGCTGTTCGGTGTGTGGCCGCAGAGCACCGAGTGGCTGACCCGCCGGGTGGGCGCAGCGTTGGACTTCGCCGGATACGGCGGCCACCTGTACCTGTGGCACGGAGTCACGCCCGCCCTGATCGCCACGCTGATCACCTGGGCCCTGGGAGCGGCGCTGGTGTGGCAGTCGGCGCGGGTATACGCGCTGCAACTGCGCCTGGAATTGCCGATCAGTTCCAACGGCGGCTACCGGGCGCTGCTGCGCGGCCTGGGCACCTTCGCCTCGGCCCTGATCACGCGGACGCAGGGGCTGGCACTGCCCGACCAGTTGCGAATCACGCTGGCCGCCGCCGGCCTCATGGGCGGGTACGCGGTGTGGCGCGCGCCACAGGTGTTCCAGCCGTTCGGAACGCTGCCCCCCAGCGTGCTGCCCATCGCCGTGCTGCTGGTGGCGGGGGCCATGGGCGTGCTGCTCTCGCGCAACCGCCTGACCGCCGTGATTCTCACCGGCCTGACCGGCTTCGGCAGCGCCGCCGCCTTTCTCGCCATGCGCGCTCCGGACTTGGCCCTGACCCAGCTGCTGATCGAGGCCGTGACGGTCATTCTGTTCCTGCTCGTCTTTCAGTACCTGCCCGGCATCCGCGACCTGCCGCGGCGGCGCTCGCGCTACGCCGTGGACGTGGTCCTCGCCGGGGCATCGGGGGTGGGAGCCACCCTGCTGATTCTGGCCAGCCTGCGCTTTCTGGCTCCGCCCATCTCGCCGTACTACCTGGAAAATGCCTATAAAGGTGGCGGCGGCAAGAACGTGGTGAACGTGATTCTGGTGGACTTCCGGGGCTTTGACACCCTGGGCGAGATCGTGGTGGTGGCGGTGGTGGCCCTGGCGGTGGGCAGCCTGGTGCGCCTGGGCCGCCGGGGACGCGCCCCCACCGAGACCGATACCGACCGGCAGTCGCCGAACCGGACCATCCCCGTTCGCCCCATCAACAATCAGCCCTCCCCCACCGATCAGGAGGTGCGCCGGTAATGCCCAAACGTTCCCGACCGACCCACCCGTCCCGTCCCGCCCCGCCCCGGCCCGGCGACCTGCTGCTTCACGATCCCATCCTGAGAACCATCAGCCGGGCGGCCTTTGCCCTGGTGATGCTGTTCGCGCTGCTGCTGCTGTGGCGCGGGCACAACGCGCCGGGTGGGGGCTTCATCGCGGGCCTGATGACCGTGTGCGCGCTGATCCTGCACCGCATTGCCAACAACCAAAGCGCCCTGCGTCTCAATCCGGCCAAGCTGGTTCCCTGGGGGCTGGCCCTGTCGCTGACCACCGGCCTGGTCCCCTACCTGCTGGGCCTGCCTTTCCTGAAAAGCGATTACGGCTACGTCACCACTGCTCTGACGGGCGAGTTCGAGTGGGCGACCGCCCTGTTCTTCGACCTGGGGGTCTACCTCGTGGTGGTGGGCGCGGGGCTGTCGCTGGCCTACGCCCTGATCGACGTCCAGCCGAACGAGCGGGTGGAGGGAGACGGATGAGGAGCGCAGCATGGCGGCAGAACGTGGATGCGGAGCAGAGAAAGGCGGTCCCCTGCCGTGTTTCACGCCCTCTCCCCTGCCCACCCGGAGTTCCCGCTCCCCCGGAGGCCCTGTAATGGAATCGTTGTTTGCTGTCCTCGTCGGCGTGCTGGTGGCGGCCGGCGTGTTTTTGCTGCTGTCGCGCACCATCATCCGGGTGGTGCTGGGGCTCGCCTTCATCGCTTACGGGGTGAATCTGGCGATTCTGACCGTGGCGGGTCTGCGCGACGAGGCTCCGCCGCTGCTGACCCTGGCCGGCCCCTACGTGGACCCGCTGCCGCAGGCCCTGGTCCTGACCGCCATCGTGATCGGCTTCGGCACCACGGCGCTGCTGCTCACGGTGGCGCTGCGGGCCTATCAGGTTGCCGGGCACGACGATGTGGAGGCCTTCGGCGACGGCCTGGCCCGCAACCCCGACGCCCCCGACGGCCAGTACGCCGACCCCGAACACCTCAGTCCCGACCAGCCGGAAGCCGATCATGAGGCCCGGTCATGAGCGGCATCATGCTCTCCGCGCTGCCGCTGGCCCCGATCCTGACGCCGCTGGGCCTGGGCGTGCTGCTGCTCGCTCCCATGCGGCGTGGGTGGCAGGTGGCCGTGGCCCTGGCCTCGGCAGTGCTGACGCTGCTGTTCGGGCTGAGTCTGCTCGGCGTTACCGCAGGCGGCGCGGTGCTGGTCAGCGAGCTGGGCGGCTGGCCGGCGCCCTTTGGCATCGTCATGACCGCCGACCGTCTGGGATCGTTCATGAGCGTTCTGGCCGCCGGGTGCGGGGTGTTCACGGTGTGGCTGATGGCCGCGCGGCCCGACCCGGTTCGTGAGAAGCACCATTC
Organism: Deinococcus aerophilus; assembly: GCF_014647075.1. NCBI lineage: Bacteria > Thermotogati > Deinococcota > Deinococci > Deinococcales > Deinococcaceae > Deinococcus > Deinococcus aerophilus. Next base: position 54,018 of record NZ_BMOM01000015.1, read on the forward strand.
CTTCGCGCTGACCTCGTTCCTGTTCGCGGGGGTGCAGCTGTCCTTCCTGACCGGCGACCTGTTCAACCTGTTCGTGGCCTTCGAGGTCATGCTGGTCGCCAGCTACGCTCTGGCCGTGCTCGGCTCCACCCGCGAGCAACTGCGCGAGGGTTTCCGATACATCGTGATGAACCTGTCGGCCTCGGCGCTGCTGGTGGTCGCCTGCGGGCTGGCCTACGGCACGCTGGGCACGCTGAACTTCGCGCACCTCGCGCAGCGCAGCGCGGCGCTGGGACCGAACGCCACCGTCACCGCCGTGGGCGTGCTGCTCCTGATCGTCTTCGCGGCCAAGGGAGCGCTGTTTCCGCTGGGCTTCTGGCTGCCGGGCACCTATCCGGCGCTGCCCCACGCCACCGGCGCGTTCTTCGCCGCAGTGCTCACCAAGGTGGGTCTGTACGCCCTGATCCGGGTCTTCACCACCGTCTTTAACCAGGACCCGGACCTGCCCAACACGCTGCTGCTGATCCTGGGAGCCGTGACCATGCTGTACGGCGCGCTGGGGGCCCTCAGCCAGCGCGAGTGGCGGCGCATCCTGTCGTTCACGGTGGTCGGCTCGGTGGGCTACCTGGCTTTTGGGCTGGGGCTGGGCACGCCCGGCGCGCTGCGGGCCAGCTTGGCGTACCTGGCGGTCAGCGTGGCCGTGACCCTGGCGCTGTTCCTGATCGCCGCCGTGGCCGAGCAGGCGGGCCGCAGCCGCCTGGTGCGGACGCGCGGCTTTATCGATGTGTTGCCGCTGCTCGCCGCGTGCTTTTTGCTGTGTGCGCTCACCGTGGCGGGCCTGCCGCCCACGGCGGGCTTCGTGGCCAAATATGGCCTGGTGCGTGCCGGGCTGGAACAGGGCTCCGTCCTGGCCGGGGTGGCCGTGGGAAGCGCGCTGCTGTCGAGCCTGATCACGCTGTACGCCCTGCTGAACGTGTGGCGGGGCTTTTTCTGGGGCCGCCGCCCCCGCGAGAATCCGGTGGGGGCTGTGCCGTGGGCCGAGCGCCTGCCCGCCTATCTGGCCTCGGCGCTGGTGGCCGCGCTGGCCGTGTTCGCCGGGCCACTGCTGGGCTACGCCGGGGCCACCGCCGACGAACTGAAGAACAACACCCGCTATATCCTGGGCGTGCTGGGGAGCCGGCCGGTGGACCTGCCCGCCCGCCCCAAGGGAGACGAGGTGCAGCAGCCCAAGGACGGCCACACCCCGCTTCCGGAGGGACCGCCATGAGGGGCCTGGCCCTGAACATCCTGCTCGCCCTGGTCTGGACGCTGTTCGTGGGGGAATTCAGCCTGCGCGAGCTGGCGGTCGGCTTTCTGCTGGGCTTCCTGATCCTGAGCGTGTTTCCACTGTCGCTGGGCACCGGCGGGTATGTCCAGCGCGCGCTGGCCGCCGTGCGTTTCGCGGGGTTCTTCGCGCGCGAGCTGACGGTGGCGAACGTGCAGGTCGCGCTGTTCGCGCTGCGCCGTCACCCCCCGCTGCATCCCATGATCGTCGCCTATCCGCTGCGGCTGCGCGGCGACAGTGCCCAGACGCTGCTCGCCGCCACCATCACCCTGATGCCCGGCTCGGTGGCGATGGGCTTCAATCCCGAGCGCACCGTGCTGTATGCCCACACCATCGGCCTGAACAGTGCGCGCGCCGCCCGCGCCAGCGTCCGCAAGGTCGAGGACGCCCTGCTGCCGCTGTATGGCCAGAGCGCCGCCCCGGAGGAGTCCGCATGATCATCAACCTGGCCCTGGGCATCGTCACGCTGTCGGTTCTGCTCGTCACGGTGCGCGTGCTGCGCGGCCCCAGCTGGGGCGACCGCATCATGGCCTTTGACTTTCTGAGCGTGAATCTGGTCGTGCTGATTGCGCTGATCGCCGTCAAGACCCGCCTGATCGTGATGCTCGACGCCGCGCTGGTCCTGAGCCTGCTGGGATTTCTGAGCACCGTGGCGCTGACCCGCTACCTGCTGCTCGGCCGGGTGATGAAGTGAGCGGGCCTGAGCGCGGGCCGGGCCGGGGGGCCGCATGAACGACTTCGTGCCTGCCCGCGACATTCCTATTCTGCTGGGCGCCTTTTTCGTGCTGTCGGCCGCCATCGGGCTGATGCGCTTTCCGGACCTGTACTCGCGGCTGCACGCGAGCAGCAAGCTGGTCACGCTGGGGTCGGCCGGCATCTTTCTGGGGGTGGCACTGGAGTTCGCCCAGACCGAGGCGCTGACCCGCTTGATCGCTGTGTTGCTCTTTCAGTTTCTGACCACTCCGCTGAGCGCCTACCTGATCGCGCAGGCCGCCTACCTGCGTGGGCTCCGGCCCCTGCTGGAAGGACCCGACGAGTGGCAGGCGCTGGGCAAGGCTGCCCTGCTGGACACCGACCCGAACGGAGCGCCGCCAGAACGCTGAACAGCTCCTAGGCTCCGGCGTGCTCCTCATCAATCCGGCGCAGCTTTTCCATGCGGGTTGCCAGCTCACCCAATTCCAGGGCGCGCAGGGCCTTGACCGTGCGGCCCAGGCCTGCTCCATCAATGCGGTTCTGGTTCCAGCCCGCGATCAGCATGGCGCATCCCTGCAGGGCGTCTCCCACCGTTTCCTTGTGGAACATGGCGGCCAGGTTGCCCGCCTGCGCGGGCCGAGTGGCCTGCACCTGTGCCTGAACATCGAGGACCACCTGCATGAATACCTGATCCAGCCGCGCGCGGTCGTCGGGGGCGATGGACTTGTCTGCTTCTCGGGTCATGGCGGGTAGTGTACGGCCTGCTTTTCGCCCGGAACCCAGCACAGCACCCCGGGGCGGCCTGCTGCCGGCACACGGCCGGAGCCTCCCCCGCGCCGGTTTCTTTGCTTCACTGGGCCAGCGCTCCGCCTTAGTTCGCTCACTTGACAAACCAAACAGCGAAGCGCAGCATGAGCAGTACCACCCTTCGTCCTCACAATTCACTGCGCCGCCCGCACTGCCGACCCGAGCCCTTTTGTCCCCGTGGCCCCCTTCTGCTGTTCCCGAGGTCTCCCCTGTCCCGTTCCCCGCACACCGACACGCTGGATCTTGCGGCCATCCGCACGCGGCATACGCTGCTGCTGCTGCGGCGGCTGTGGGATGGCGAGTGCGCCCGGGTGGACATCGCCCGCGAGCTGGGGCTGTCGCGCAGCGCCATCGGTAACATCGTGGCCGAACTGCTGGGCGCGGGGCTGGTGCAGGAGGGAGGCCGCCGGGAGGACGGCAGCGTGGGCCGCCGCGCCACGTTGCTGCGCCTGAATGCCCGCGCCGCCGCGCTGATTGCCGTTGATCTGGGGGCCAGCCACGCCCGGGTAGATGTGCTGGACCTGCGCTGCCGCAGCCTGGCGACCCGCAGCCGCCCGCACGACATCACCCGGGGGCCGCAGGCCACCTATGCGCTGCTCGCCGAACTCGCCGCGGAGGTGATGGCCGAGGCCGGGGTTGGGGCCGCGGGAGCCGCACTGGTGGGAGTGGGCGTGCCCGGCCCGGTGGACCACGGCACCGGCCGGGTGGTGCAGCCGCCCAACATGCCCGGCTGGGACGGCGAGAACGTGGGCGAGGGCCTGCGCCGGGTTCTCGGCATTCCCACGCTGGTGGACAACGACGCCAACCTGGGCGCGCTGGCCGAGGCCCGGTTCGGAACCCACCCGGGCCTGAGCGACCTGATCTACATCAAGGCGGCCACCGGCATCGGCGCGGGCATCCTGCTGGGCGGGCAACTGCACCGCGGCGTCCGCGGCGGGGCCGGCGAGATCGGGCACATCAGCATCAACGAACACGGACCGGTGGGCCGCAGCGGCACTCCCGGCAGTCTGGAAAGCTACGCCGCGGCCCAGGTGCTGCCGGCCCTCGCCGAACGCCTGCGCGCCGCCGGACACGCGACGGACCTGTCCGCGCCGGTGACCCTGAGCGACCTGCTGGTCCACGCCGGCAGCGATCCGCTGGCCCAGACCGTGTGGCAGGAAACCGGACACCACTTGGGGGTGGCAGTCAGCACCCTGCTGAACCTCTTCAATCCCCAGGCCGTGGTGATCGGGGGCCGGCTGGCACAGGCCGGCGAGGTCTTTCTGGACGCCATCCAGACCAGCGCGTGGGCCCGCACCATGCGCATCAACGCCGACCGCACGTGCATTGCGCTGGGCACCCTGGGCAGCGAGGTCGGCGTGCTGGGAGCGGGGGCCATGATGCTCGACCACCTGCTCACGCCGCGGGGGCTGCCCCTCCTGTACCGCATCGCCCGGAACGCCGGAGCGCTGGACGGTCCAGTGGCCCCGGTCTCGGGCGGCGCGGCGCCCACCCCCATCCGCGAGGGGGCGGCGAGCCGCGCGCCGCCCCCGCCGGGCCTCCTCTAACCCGGCCCCCGGCCCTTCCCGTTAAACTTGTAGTCAAACACACAGATCACCCCTTTCTCTGTGGAGGAATCATGAAAAAAGCCCTGCTGATCGTCGCCGCCCTCGCCACCACGTCCAGCGCCCTGGCCGCTGGAAAGCTGGAGATCTTCTCGTGGTGGTCCGGAGATGAAGGTCCCGCCCTGGAAGCCCTGATCAAGCTGTACAAGCAGAAGTACCCCAGCGTGACCGTGGACAACGCCACCGTGTCGGGCGGTGCGGGCACCAACGCCAAGGCGGTGCTCAAGACCCGCATGCTGGGCGGCACGCCCCCCGATTCCTTCCAGGCGCACGCCGGGCAGGAACTCATCGGCACCTGGGTCGTCGCCAACCGCATGGAGGACCTGAGCAGCCTGTTTCAGTCCGAGGGGTGGAACAAGGTCTTCCCCGCCGACGTGGTCAAGCTGATCTCGACCGATAAGGGCATCTGGAGCGTGCCGGTCAACGTTCACCGCAGCAACGTGCTGTGGTACAACCCCGCCAAGCTCAAGGAATGGGGCGTGTCCGTGCCCAAGACCTGGCCGGAATTCCTGAGCACCTGCGCGACCCTCAAGTCCAAGGGCGTGGCCGCGCCGCTGGTCGTGGGCGAGAACTGGACCCAGCAGCACCTGTGGGAAAACGTGATGGTCGGCACGCTGGGGGCCCAGAACTGGGAGAACCTGTGGAACGGCAAGCTCAAGTTCACCGATCCCAAAGTGGTGGCGGCGTTCACCACCTTCAACAAGGTCATGGACTGCGCCAACAAGGACGCCTCGGGCCTGAGCTGGCAGCAGGCCAGTGACCGCGTCGTCAGCGGCCAGAGTGCCTTCAACGTCATGGGCGACTGGGCGGCCGGGTACTTCACCACCACCAAGAAACTGGAACCCGGCAAGGGCTTCGGCTGGGCCACCGCTCCCGGCACGGCCAAGACCTTCGTGATGCTCGCGGATTCCTTCGGGCTGCCCAAGGGGGCCAAGGACCGCGCCGAGGCCATCGCGTGGCTCAAGGTCCTGGGCAGCAAGCAGGGCCAGGACACCTTCAACCCCCTCAAGGGCAGCATCGCCGCGCGCACCGACAGCGACCTGAGCAAGTACAACACCTACTCGCGCAGCGCGGCCACCGACTGGAAGAACAGCAAGATCGTGGGCTCCATGGCCCACGGCGCGGTCGCCCCCGAGAGCTTTACCAGCGCCTTCGGGGCCGTGATTGACCAGCTGGTCGCCACCAAGAACAGCGCCGGAGCAGCGGCGGCGGCCCAGCAGCTGGCCACCCGCGCCGGCATCGGCAAGTAAGTCCAGGCCGCGAACCCGGGGGCCGGACGTGGATCGTGGAATCACGGTCGGCGTTCTGCCCCCTCTTCCTTGTCCCCCTCGTCGCCTTGTCCCCCGCCGCCCCTCAGCACAGGGCACACATCAGGGACCCGGGCACGCCGCCCCCCGACGCCTCATCCTTCACGCTCCAGCAAAGGAGGCCCCCCTTGAAAGGCCTGAGCAAAGACCGCCTGTGGGCCATGGCCGTGCTGGCCCCCAGCATCCTCCTGATTGCCATTTTCGTGTACTCCTTCATCGCCCGGACGGTGTATGTCAGCCTGACCGACTGGGGCAACGATCCGGCGCAGGCGCTGGCCATTGACCCGATCATCCGCTGGGTGGGCTTCCAGAACTATCAGGAGCTGTTCACCGGTTTCCTGCAGGGCCGCTTCCGCCAGGAGCTGGTCAATACCCTGTTCTTCACGCTGTTCTTCATCCTGGGCTGCCTGGGCCTGGGCCTGGGGCTGGCCCTGATCCTGGACCGCAATCCCCGGGGCGAGGGCCTGTGGCGCACGGTCTTCCTGTTTCCCATGAGCCTGAGCTTCATCGTGACCGGCACCATCTGGCGCTGGATGCTGCAGCCGCAGGGCGGCGTCAACCAGGCCCCCACGCTGGTCGGTGCGCCGCCCTCCACCTTCGGGTGGCTGAGCAGCAACGACGCGGTATTGAAGTTCGACTGGAACGCCCTGCCGCTGATCACCGCGCTGGTGGTGGGCGTGGTCCTGATTGTGCTCGCCGTGCGCGCCGCACGCGAAGGCCAGCGCACCCGCATGGTGGTGGCCGCCGCGTGCGCCGCGCTGCTGCTGCTGTGGGCGGTCTTCATCGGCCCCCGGGTCAAGCTGCTCGCCGCGCCCGAGCTGCACGGCTTCAACTTCGCCATGATCGGCATCATCATCGCCGCCGTGTGGCAGATGAGCGGCTACACCATGGCGCTGTACCTCGCCGGACTGCGCGGCATTCCCGAGGAACTGCGCGAGGCCGCCCGGGTGGACGGCGCGAACGACGCGAGCATGTACCGCCACGTGATCTTCCCGCTGCTCTCGCCCATCACCCTGAGCGCCATGATCATCCTGGGCCACATCAGTCTCAAGATCTTTGATCTGGTGTACGCCATGGCCGGACCCGACAACATCAGCGCCAGCGTCCCGGCCCTGAACATGTACCTCACCAGCTTTCGCCAGAACCAGTTCGCGCTGGGCGCAGCCATCGGCACCATCCTGCTGATTCTGGTCGCCTTCGTGATCGTGCCCTATCTGGCCAGCCAGTTCCGGGGCGAGGAGGGCCACTCATGACCGCCGTCAAGCACGCCGCCGCGCCTCCCTCGGCTCCGCCGCGCCGCGCCCCCGGCATGGGCCGGGCCTTTACCTACCTGCTGCTGATCATCGCCACCCTGTTCTTCCTGATTCCGGTGTATCTGGTGTTTGCCACCGCCCTGAAAAGCCCCGACGCGATCACGCTGGACACCGCGTGGCACTGGCCGGCCGTGCTGAACTGGGCCAGCTTTTCCGAGGCGTGGGACAAGGTGGGCGGCAACATGCTCAACAGCCTGTTCCTGGCGGTGGTCGCCACGCTGCTCAGCGCGCTGCTGGGCAGCCTGAACGGCTACGCCCTGAGCAAATGGCGCTTCCGGGGGGCCAACACCCTGTTCGCGCTGATGCTGTTCGGAATGTTCATTCCGTATCAGGCGGTCCTGATTCCGCTGTTCCAGTTCATCAAGGCGCTGGGGCTGTACGGCAGCATCTGGGGCCTGATTCTGGCGCATGTGGTGTACGGCATTCCCATCACCACCCTGATCTTCCGCAATTTCTACGCCGACGTTCCCGACGCGCTGATCGAGGCCGCCACCATCGACGGCGCGGGCTTCTGGCAGATCTACGGCCGCGTGATCTTTCCCATCAGCGTGCCGGGCTTCGTGGTGGTCATCATCTGGCAGTTCACACAGGTGTGGAACGAGTTCCTGTTCGCCGCCACCCTCACCAATACCAGCAGCCAGCCGGTGACCTACGCGCTGTCGCAGCTCGCGGGCGGACAGGCCGTGTCGTGGAACCTCCCGATGGCCGGAGCCATTCTCGCGGCGCTGCCGACCCTGATCGTGTACATCGTGCTTGGCCGCTACTTTGTGCGCGGTCTGCTCGCCGGAAGCGTCAAGGGCTGATCCTGCGGCCTTCCCCGTCCGGCCCCGCCCCCGAGCACCGCGGCGGGGCCGCTCCCTGTCCGGACCTGCCAAATTGTTACGGTCCTGAACGGAACGCGGGGTACACTGCGGGCCGACCCATGCCCAGTGCCGACCTGCAAACCGTTTTCGTCGTCGCGGCCGACCGCGCGCGTGCGGCGCAGCTGGCCCCGCTGCTGCGGCAGGCCACGGTCATCCATGTGGCCGACGCCGAGACGCTGCTGCGTGAGGCGCATGTCCACCCGCCCGATGTGGCCCTGCTGTACACCGACCTGCCGGGGGTGCCGCCGGCCCAGGTGCTGCCCCTGCTGCGCCAGCGCGCCGAACTCGGCGGCACGCAGTGGCTCGCGGTGGGCACCCAGGGACTGGGCGCCATGCTGGGGGCCGGGGCCGACGCGCTGATCAGCGACCTCACCCCCCCCGAAGCCCTGGCGCTGCAGGTGGAGGTTCTGCTCGCCCGCGCGCGCCAGCACCACACCCTGCAGGGCCGGGTCAACGCCCTGCAGCGCCGCATGGACACCTGGGAACACGAGGAGCGGGTGCGCGATCAGCTGGTCCACATGCTCGTCCACGACCTGAAAAACCCGATCGCCGCCGTGATGGGCCTGCTGGACATCGTGCAGGAAGACACGCGGGTGCCCGACGATTCGCGCGAACTCATCAAGGTGGCCCGGGATGAAACCCAGCATCTGCTGCACCTCGCCGTGAACATGCTCGACGTCCGCAAGATCCAGGCGGGCAAGATGCACCTGCGCCGCGAACTGATGTTTACCCCCATGTTTCAGGAGGTCATTGACCTCGCGCGCGGCGACGTGGGCAGCGGCCTGCGCGACCGCCGCTTTCACTGCGAGGTCGAGGGCAGCCTCAGCCCCGCCAGCGCCGACCCCGAGATCCTGCGCCGGGTGCTTGCCAACCTGATCAGCAACGCCATGAAGCACACCACCAAGGGCGGCACCATCGGCGTGACGGTGCGCTCGGCCCCGGACGCCGTGCATGTCCGGGTTCAGGACGACGGCGAGGGCATTCCCGCCGATGACATTCCCAACCTGTTCGCCGCTTTCGAGCAGTCACGCCTGACCCTGCACGGACGCTTCGACACCGGCATGGGGCTGGCCTTCTGCAAACTCGCCATCGAGGAACACGGCGGCACCATCGGGGTCGAATCTGAGCGCGGACACGGGTCCACCTTCACCTTCACCCTGCCGCTGGCGCAGGACGATGACGACGATTTTGCCGAACTGCTGACCTGAACGCGCCGCTGGATGCGGCCGGGCGCCGGCGTGTTTCTGCGCCCGGCGTCGGCCGTCATGACCGGTATGCGGTGGGAACGCCCGGGGACGGAACACCGGCGCAGACGCCCCCCGGATGGCGCCATCCGCTGGTGTTGGCGCGGCGGAAACATGGTAAAACAGGGCCGTACAACAATTCGTTACGGAAGGTCGTTCAGCCCTCTCTTTTTTTACAGCGCTTCGTGCCGTTTTTCACGAGCGTTCTGTGGAACAGAAGCCCTCCCGGGCAGAAAGGAGCGTTGTTATCGAATACGCCAACTTTGTGATCATGCTGCTGGTCGCGCTCGGCATCGGCGTTCTCGCCGTGATCGTGAGCGCCATTCTGGGACCGAAGAAGGGCAGCCGCGCCAAGCTCATGGCCTACGAGTCCGGCAATGACCCGGAACACGGCGGCGTGGGCACCGGCCAGCGCTTTCCGGTGCATTTCTATCTGGTGGCCATGCTGTTCATCGTGTTCGACATCGAGACCGCCTTCTTCTATCCACTGGCGGTGGCCTACCAGAAGCTGATTCCCTTCGCTTTCTTCGAGGCCCTGACCTTCGTGCTGCTGCTGCTGGTGGGCTACGTGTATGTCCTGAAAAAGCGGGTGCTGGAATGGGCGTAGGAAACGTGGAGGCCAGACGGCTGCGCCAGCTGCCTGCACCGGAGGTGCCGTCATGGCCCTGAAAGAACTGTTTGACCGCGACTGGCAGGAACTGGAATCCGAGGGCATCCTGTTTTCCAGCCTGGAAAAGCTGGTGGCGTGGGGACGCAGCAACTCGCTGTGGCCCGCGACCTTCGGACTGGCGTGCTGCGCCATCGAGATGATGAGCAGCACCAACGGACGCAACGATCTGGCCCGTTTCGGTTCGGAAGTCTTCCGGGCCAGCCCCCGGCAGGCCGACGTGATGATCGTCGCCGGACGCCTGAGCAAGAAGATGGCCCCGATCATGCGCCGGGTCTACGACCAGATGCCCGACCCCAAATGGGTGATCAGCATGGGTGCGTGCGCCTCCTCGGGCGGCATGTTCAACAACTACGCCATCGTGCAGAACGTGGACAGCGTGGTGCCGGTGGACATCTTCGTGCCGGGCTGCCCGCCGCGCCCCGAGGCGCTGATCTACGCCGTGATGCAGTTGCAGAAGAAGGTGCGCGGCGAGGCCTTTGACGAACTGGGCCACCAGCTGCCGATGGTGGACGCGTGGACCCGGTGAGCGGCGAGAAATCCGGCAAGGCCGGAGGGGCCGGCGACAGCGACACCACGCCCCAGGTGGTCGCCCGCACCACGCCGCCGGTCCTGACAGGAACGCCGGACGTGGCCCCGCCCGTGACGGTCACGCCCGCTCCGGCGCACACGCCGCCCGCCCCCTCCCCCGCCGGTCCCCGCGACGTAAGCGGACTGATGACCGAACTGGGCCTGCAGGAAGACGACGCGGCGGAGCCCACCGCCGTCGTGCCGCCCGGGCGGCTGCGTGAGGTCGCCGCCGAACTCAAAGAACGCGGCTTCATGCTCATGGACACGGTGGGACTGGATTACCTGACCTTCACCGCGCCCCGACCCAAGCGGTTTGCCGTGCTGCACAACATCTACCACCCGCGCGACCACCGCCGCCTGTTCCTGCGGGTGTGGCTGGACGACGGCGAGGCGCTCGACAGCCTGTATCCGGTGTGGCGGGCCGCCAATTACCTGGAACGCGAGGTCTACGACCTGCTGGGCGTGGTGTTCACCGGCCATCCCGACCTGCGCAAGGTGCTCACGCCCGACGATCTGGAAGGCCACCCGCTGCGCAAGGACTTTCCGCTGGGCGAGACACCGACGCTGTTCCGCGACGGACGCTTTCTGGACCCCGCCGCCTTCCGGGCGGGCGTGACCGGCCAGCAGTCTGGCCTGACCGGCTACCGTGGCGAGCTGCGGCGCGGGCGCGGCGAGGACCGGGTACCGCCCGTGATGCCGGAAGGGGGGCCCAAATGACGACCCAGGACCGCGAGCACCTCAACGCGCTGGAGCGCGATCCCCAGTCGGGCACGCTGCCGCGCCGCCAGATGAGGCCCGACCACCAGGAATCCACCTCCGAGGAACGGCTGCACGGCCAGACCGGCGCGCTGATGCACACCGAGATCATGTCGCTGAACGTGGGGCCGCAGCACCCCAGCACGCACGGGGTGTTGCGGCTGGTGGTGGACATGGACGGCGAGTACGTGGTGAAGGTCACGCCGCACATGGGCTACCTGCACACCGGCTTCGAGAAAACCTTCGAGAACCGCACCTACCAGCAGGGCGTGACCTACGCGCCGCGCACCGATTACCTGCACAGCTTCGGCCACGAGCTGTCGTATGTGCTGAGCGTGGAGAAGCTGCTGTCGGCCCAGGTGCCCGAGCGCGCCACCACCGTCCGCGTGATCCTGCACGAGCTGGGGCGCATTCACAGTCACCTGGTGTTCGTGGGCACGGGCCTGCTGGACCTGGGCGCCCTGACGCCGTTCTTCTACGCCTTCCGCGAGAAGGAGAGCGTGCAGGACCTGTTCGAGGCGGTGTGTGGCTACCGCATGAACCAGGGCTACTTCCGGGTGGGCGGCCTGAGCCGCGACATCCCCGACGGCTGGCCCGCACAGGTCTCACGTTTTCTGGACCAGATGGAAAGGGGCGTTCAGGAATACACCACCCTGTTTGCCGAGAACCCCATCTTTCAGGACCGCGCCAAGGGCGTGGGCATCATTCCGCCCGAGGTCGCCCTGGACCTGGGCCTGACCGGACCGAACCTGCGCGCCTCGGGCGTGCCGCTGGACAACCGCAAGGACAACCCGTACTGCGGCTACGAGACCTACGACTTCAACGTGGTCACGAGCACCGACGGCGACAGCCTGGCGCGCTTCAACATGCGGCTGTGGGAGTTCGGGGAGAGCATCAAGATTGTCCGGCAGGCCCTCAAGCGCCTCCAGCCGGGGCCGGTCCGGGACTCCAACCGCAAGATCAGCCTGCCGCCCCGCCACGAACTGGAAACCAGCATGGAAGCGGTGATCCACCATTTCAAGCTGGTCACCGAGGGCTTTCACCCGCCGGTGGGCGAGGTGTACGTGCCCACCGAATCGGCGCGCGGGGAAGTCGGGTATTACATCGTCAGCGACGGCGGTTCCATGCCGTACCGGGTCAAGATCCGTGCCCCCAGCTTCGTGAACCTGCAGGCCCTGGAATACGCCTGTGTGGGCGCGCAGTTCGCCGACCTGATCACCATTCTCGCCACCATCGACCCCGTGCTCGGGGACGTGGACCGGTAAGGGAGCCAACGCTTGAGTTACTTCGCCGATAAACAGTCCCTGGTGGCCGACATCTTCAGCCGCTACCCCACCTCACCGCAGGGCCGCCGCTCGGCGCTGATGCCGCTGCTGCGTGAGGTTCAGGACGCCGAGGGCTTCGTGAGCGGGTCGCGCATGGACGAGATCGCTGCGCTGTGCGGCACCACCGCCACCGAGGTCCGCAGCGTCATGAGCTTTTATTCCACCTACCACACCCTGCCCACCGGCCGGTACCACCTGCAGGTGTGCAGCACGGTGATGTGTTCGCTGGCCGGGTCCGACGAGCTGTGGGACCACCTGATCGCCACGCTGGATGTGCAGCCGGGGGAGGTCAGCCCCGACGGACGTTTCAGCGTGCAGAAGGTGGAATGCCTGGGCTCATGCGGCACCGCCCCCATGATGCAGATCAACGACGACGGGTACTACGAGAACGTGACGCCTTCCAAGTGCGCCCGCCTGCTCGAGTCCCTGCGCGCCGACCTGCAGCCGCTGCCCGACAATCCGGTGCCCGTGACGGTGAATGCCGAGGGCCGTCAGGTTCTGGCGAGCGGTGAGGCGGTGGGGGCGAGCATCACCGGGCTGAGCCAGTTGCCGCCGCTGAGTGCCGGGGGGGACGCATGACCGCCGTCGCCCCGCCCAGACCCATCACCAGCGGCAAGGACCCGCGCTTTGCGCCCACGCTGTACGCCCACGTCGGGCAACCTGAAAGCTGGACGCTGGCGTACTACCGCCGCAACGGCGGCTACGAGGCCGTCAAGCGTGCCTTTGGCATGGGTGCGGACGCCGTGATTGACGAGGTGAAGGCCTCTGGCCTGCGCGGACGCGGCGGCGCGGGCTTCGCCACCGGCCTCAAGTGGTCCTTCATGCCGCTCAACGACGGCAAGCCGCACTACATCATCTGCAACGCCGATGAATCCGAACCGGGGTCCTTCAAGGACCGCTACCTGCTCTCGGAAGACCCCCACCAGCTGATCGAGGGCATGATCATTGCCGCCTACGCCATGCGGGCCTCTGTCGGTTACATCTACATCCGGGGCGAGTATGTCCACGCCGCCCAGCGCATCCAGGCCGCCATTGAGGAGGCGCGGGCCGCCGGGCTGCTGGGCCAGAACATCCTGGGCAGCGGCTTTGACTTTCAGCTGCATCTGCACCGCGGAGCCGGGGCCTACATCTGCGGCGAGGAAACCGCGCTGATGAACTCCCTGGAGGGGCTGCGGGCCAATCCCCGCCTGAAACCGCCGTTTCCCGCCGCCGCCGGGTTGTACGGGCTGCCCACCACCATCAACAACGTGGAGACCTTCTGCGCCGCCACCCAGATTCTGAAATTTGGTGCGGAGTGGCACGCGGAGATGGGCACCGAGAAGAGCAAGGGCATGAAGCTGTTTCAGGTCTCGGGACCGGTGGCGCGGCCCGGCGTGTATGAGCTGCCGCTGGGCACCACCTTCCGCGAGCTGATCTACGACTGGGCGGGCGGTCCCCTGGAAGAGATGAAGGCCATCATCCCTGGCGGCTCCAGCTGCCCGCTGCTGCCGTACACCGACGCCATTCTGGACACGCCCATGGACTACGAGCACATCGCCGCCGCCGGGTCCATGCTGGGGACCGGGGGCGTCACCGTGATTCCGAAGGCCGACTGCATCGTGAACGCCACCTGGAACATGGTGCGCTTTTACGGCCATGAGTCCTGCGGCAAATGCACGCCGTGCCGCGAGGGAATTTCCAGCTGGATGACCCGCATGTACGAGAAGCTGGTGCGCGGCCACGGCCAGCCCGGCGACGTGCAGCTGATTCTGGACATGTCCGAGAACATCGGGGGCCGCAGCTTCTGCGCCCTGGCCGACGCCTGCCTGGGGCCGGTGCTGAGCAGCATCGCGCTGTTCCGCGAGGAATACGACTCGCTGGCACAGCTGCAAAAGCCGGTCTATCCGCCACGCAACCGCTGGAGAGACGCATGAAAGTCACCGTTGACGGAACCGAACTCGACCTGCTGCCGGGCACCTCTGCCATTGACGCGGTGTTTGAAGCGGGCGGAGACGTGCCGTATTTCTGCGCCCACAAGTACCTCTCGCCGGTGGGTGCGTGCCGCATGTGCCTGGTGGAAACCGGCTCGCCGCGCAAGGAAAAGGACGGCTCGTTCATCATGGACGACGCCACGGGCCAGCCCAGGATCTTCTGGTTCCCCAAACCGATGGCCTCGTGCACCATGCAGGCCACCGAGGGCATGCACATCAAGACGGCCCGCAGCAGCGAGGTGGTGGCCAAAGCGCAGGCGGGCATGATGGAGTTCACCCTCCTGAACCACCCGCTGGACTGCCCCACCTGCGACAAGGGCGGCGCGTGCGAGCTGCAGGACCGCGCCTTCGAGTACGGCTACGGGGCGAGCCGCTTCGGCTTTGACCGCCGCCACGCCGACAAGCACTATCCGCTCTCAGAGTTCATCATTCTCGATCAGGAGCGCTGCATCCACTGCAAACGCTGCGTGCGCTACTTCGAGGAGGTGCCGGGACAGGAAGTGCTGGACTTTATCGAGCGGGGCGGGCACACCTTCATCGATACGGAGGAGGGGGGGCTGCCCACCGGATTCCAGGGCAACATCGCCGACATCTGCCCGGTCGGAGCGCTGCTGGACAACGTGGCGCGCTTCCGGGGCCGCAACTGGGAATACGACCATACTCCCACCACCTGCACCCTGTGCCCGGTGGGGTGCTCGATCACCGTGGACGCCCGCAACGGCCGCCTGGAGCGCATCGTGGCGCGCGAAAACCGTGAGGTGAACGAGGCCTGGATCTGCGACGCGGGGCGCTTTGGCCACAGCTTCGCCTCCGAAGACCGCCTGACCGTGCCGCTGGTGCGGGTAAACGGCGAGCTGCAGGAGGCGAGCTGGGACGCGGCGATTGCCGCCATCCGGGCGGGCATGGCCCACCACAGCGTGGCCGACCTGGGGCTGTACCTGAATGCCGATAGCACCCTGGAAGAAGGCGTGGCGCTCGAAGCGCTGGCCGACGCCCTGGGCAGCGTTCATGTGGACCACTGGCCGCGCTACGAGATCTCGCTGGACGCCATGCCGAACGGCGCGGTGACCCTGAGCGACGTGGCGACCGCCGACGCCGTGGTGGTCCTGGGCGCGGACCTGGGCGAGGAAGCCCCCGTGCTGGAACTGCGCATTCTGGAAATGCTGCGCGGCGGCCTGCTGCCTCCCGAGTACGCGCACGGCACGGCGATTGCCGACCTGCGGTTGGTGGAGCGTCCCGAGCGCACGCCCGGCAAACTGGCCGTGATCGGGAAGGAGTCGCGGCTGTGGGCGCACGCGGGCATCCGCGCCTCCGCGAACGGCCACAACGCCCTGGAGCGCCTGATCCACCCCGACACGCCCGAACTCAAGGCCGCACTGTCGCTGCTGAGCGGGGCCGAGAAGGCGATCATCATTCTGGGCGCGGACGTGCTGAACGGCGCTTCCGGCTCGTTTGCCGCGCAGCTGGGCCAGCTCGCCACCCGGACCGGCGCGAAGATCCTGGCCATCCCCGCCGGGGCCAACAGCAGAGGTCTGGCGGCCCTGAAGCTGGTACCCCGGGAAGGGGGGCTGCCCTTTGCCCGCCTGCACGACGCCCCGGCCGCCTTCATCAGCCGTCTGGACCCCGCCGGAGCTGGACATCCCGGCCGGGCACGCGGCCTGACGGTTGTTCACGACTCGCACCTGACGGCCACCGCCCGGCTGGCCGACGTGGTGCTGCCCGCCGTGACGAACTACGAGAAACGCGGCACCACCGTCAACCTGGAAGGCCGCCTGCTCACGCTGGAACAGGCCGCCATCAGTGCGGGCGAGGCCGCCGACCTGACGCGCACCCTGAGCGCCGTGGCCGAGGCGCTGGGCCTGCGCGCCCCGGTGCGCGGCCTGAAGTCGGCGCAGACGTTGGCGGCACAGCAGCTGGGACTCAAGCTGGGTGACCTGCCGGAACGCGGCGTCCTGCACACCTTCCACACCGTCCACGTGGCCGCCACCGAACAGCCCCACATTCCGCAGCTGTGGACGGCACGCATGCAGCCTGCCGTGTCTCCCTCGGCGCCCCGGCCCGTGCGGCTGACCGCCCTGCCCCTGCACACGCCGGTCCCCACCGGAGGCGACGACTGATGCCCGACTGGCTGCTCACCGCGCTGATCACCCTGCTCAAGGCCGTGCTGGTGGCCCTGGCCCTGCTCACGACCTTCGCGTACATGACCCTGATCGAGCGCCGGCTGCTCGCCCGGATGCAGATTCGCTACGGACCCAACCGCGTGGGGCCCATGGGCCTGCTGCAACCGCTGGCCGACGCCATCAAGAGCATCTTCAAGGAAGACCTGCAGGTCACGCTGGCCGACAAGCTGGTGTACACCCTGGCCCCCATCATCGCCATCGGCATGGCCCTGACCGCCTTCGCCGGCATTCCGGCGGGGCCGCCGCTGAGCCTGTTCGGGGAAAACCCCTGGGTCTACAACCTGGACGCCGGGCTGCTCGCGCTGCTCGCGCTGACCTCCATGGGCGTGTACGGCATCTTCCTGGGCGGCTGGGCCTCGGGCAGCAAGTACCCGATTCTGGGGGGCCTGCGCTCCAGCGCCCAGATGATCAGCTATGAGCTGGGCATGGGCCTGAGCATCCTGGGCACGCTGATGCTGATCGGCAGCACCAACTTCGTCGCCATCGTGGAGTGGCAGGCGCTCAACGGCTGGATCATCGTGTTTCAGGTGTTTGCCTTCGCACTGTTTCTCGTCAGCTCCTTTGCCGAGGTCAACCGCACGCCGTTTGACCTGCCGGAAGCCGAGCAGGAGATTGTGGCCGGCTACCTCACCGAGTACACCGCCATCAAGTGGGCGCTGTTCCAGATGGCCGAGTACGTCAACATGATCACCGCCTCGGCCCTGATGGCCACGCTGTTCTTCGGCGGCTACCGGGGACCGGTGTTCCTGGACGCCGTGATTCCCGGCATCAGCGGCTGGCCGATCGTGTGGCTGGTCGTCAAGATCGCCTTTTTCCTGTTCCTGTTCATCTGGGTGCGCGCCACCCTGCCCCGGCTGCGCTACGACCAGCTGATGCGCTTTGGCTGGAAGCTGCTGCTGCCGCTGGCGCTGGGCAACACCATGCTGGTGGCCTTTTACCTCGCCTTCGTCACGCCTGCGGGCTGGGGCCTGTGGCTGCTGGGGGTCCTCAGCGGGCTGGCGCTGCTGCTGCTGTTCTTCCTGAGTGACCGGGTGCGTGCGCTGTGGAGCGCTCCGGCCATCCGTCCGACAGACGCCCCCAGACCGGTGCGGCCGGCCGGGGGGGACTGATGCCGCACCCGGGCCTGTTCGTGCCGTTCTCATCGCCGGGCGCTGGGGACGGGCCCGCCCCCCTTTCCTCCCCGGTTCTTTCCCCCCACAAAGGAGTCCCACATGGGCGTTCTTGACATCGCCAAGGGCATGGGCCTGACACTGGGCAAGCTGTTCCAGAAACCCGTGACCGTGAGCTACCCCGAGCAGCGGGCCACCCTGCAGCCCCGTTTCCGTGGGCGCCACATCCTGACCCGGCACCCGGGCACCGGCCTGGAAAAGTGCATCGGCTGCTCGCTGTGCGCCGCCGCGTGCCCGGCCTACGCCATCTACGTGGAGGCCGCCGAGAACGACCCGGCCTCACCGCACAGCCCCGGCGAGCGTTACGCCAAGGTCTACGAGATCAACATGCTGCGCTGCATCTTCTGCGGCATGTGCGAGGAAGCCTGCCCCACCGGCGCGGTGGTCATGGGCAACGAATTCGAGATGGCCGACTACCGCTACGGCGACTTCGTGTACGCCAAGGAGGACATGCTCGTGGGCGTGACCGGCTCGCTGCCCCAGCGCCGCGAGGCCGCGAAGAGTGGCAAGCCGGTCCGGCTGGGCTTTCAGCTCGACGGCCCGCCCCGCAAGGAGCTCGAGGGGGTGGAGTACCCGTGACGACCCGGCATCCACACCCCGGCCCCTTCTCCTGTGCCCGGCGGACCTGCAGGTTCGCCGCAGGAGGCACTCCATGATGCTCGCCTTCATCGTGCTGGGCGCCCTCGCCCTGGTCGGCGGCGTCATTACCATCGCGGCCAGAAACGCCGTTCACGCGGCGCTGGGCCTGGTGGGCACCCTGATCAGCGTGGCGGGCCTGTTCGCCACCCTGAACGCCTCGTTTCTGGCGGCCATTCAGGTGATCGTGTACGCCGGGGCAATCATGGTCCTCTTTCTGTTCGTGATCATGCTGCTTAATGCCAACACGCCCATCTCCGGACGCGACCCGATTCCGCTGGTGCGCGAGCTCGCGGGGCTGGGCGGCGTGGTGCTGGCCGGCTCGTTCACGGTGCTCGCCTTTTCCTTCCGCGACCCGCGCCCACTGGTCGAGGGCACGGCGGCGCTGGGGGGCGGCTCCGCGCTGCGGGTGGGCGAGACGCTGCTCACCCGCTTTCTGCTGCCCTTCGAGGCGGTCAGCATTCTGCTGCTCGTCGCCATCGTGGGGGCCGTGGCGCTGGTGCAGCGGCCCGCCGCGCAGCCGGACAACGTGCCCGACACCGAGACCGAACCCCTGCCCACCGCGCAGAACATGCCCGCGCGGAGCGGGTCCGGTCCCCAACCCGCCCTGCAACGCCTGAATGACCCCGAAGCGGAGGTGCGTGCCTGATGGTACCGACCGGTTACTACATCGCCCTGTCGGGCATTCTCTTTGCGCTGGGCATGATCGGCGTGCTGACGCGGCGCACCGCCATCATGGTCTTTCTCAGTGTGGAACTCATGCTGAATGCCGCCAACATCGCCCTGGTCGCCTTCGCCCGTTCGTGGGGCGACCTGACCGGGCAGACCGCCGTGTTCATCGTGATGACCCTGGCCGCCGCCGAGGTGGCGATTGGCCTGGCAATCATCGTCGCCATCTTCCGCAAGCGGGAAACCACCAATGTGGACGACCTCGCGGCGATGAAAGGCTGAGTGCTGAGCGTGCCCCCATCCACCGTGCCCCTGTTTCTGCTGCCCCTGCTTCCGCTGCTCGGCTTTGCCCTGCTCATGGTTTTCCCGCGTGCCTTTCCTGGCCGGTCCGGCGGCTGGGTGGCCACCGGCCTGGTGGGCCTGGCCTTCGTGGTGGCGGTCAACCGCTACCTGGGCCAGACCGGAACGCCGGGCCACGAAACGCTGTGGACCTGGCTGCCCAACATGGCGCTGAACGCCAACCTCAGCGTCGGCTTCTATCTGGATCAGCTCAGCGCCCTGATGGCCCTGATCATCACCGGCATCGGGTTTCTGATCCACGTGTACTCCATCAGCTACATGGGCCACGACGCCCGCTTCACACGCTTTTTCGCCTTCCTGAATTTTTTCGTCTCCATGATGCTGATCCTGGTTCTGGCCGACTCGTATCCCCTGATGTTCGTGGGCTGGGAGGGTGTGGGCATGGCCTCCTATCTGCTCATCGGCTTCTGGTTCTCGGGGCGCGGCAGCGAATCTCCGGACCAGAAGGTGCGCGAGGCCGGTGAACGCGAGGGCGTGAGCAACTCCAACGCCGCCCGCAAGGCCTTCATCATGAACCGCATCGGCGACCTGGGCTTCATGCTGGGAATGTTCCTGCTGTACAAGCTGTACGGCACCCTGAACATTGCCGAACTCGCGGAGCGGGCCGAGGGCGTGCGCGTGGCCACGGCGGCGGTGGAGCTGGCCTGCCTGTTCCTGCTTGTCGGCGCGATCGGCAAGAGCGGTCAGTTGCCGCTGACCACCTGGCTGCCCGACGCGATGGCCGGTCCCACTCCGGTGTCCGCGCTGATCCACGCCGCCACGATGGTCACGGCGGGCGTGTACCTGATCACCCGCAGCCACTTCCTGTATGAGCTGGCCCCCAACGCCTCGCTGTGGGTCGCGTGGGTGGGCGGCCTGACCGCGCTGTACGGTGCGCTGTCGGCCCTGAACCAGCACGACATCAAGAAGATCCTGGCCTTCTCCACCGTCTCGCAGCTCGGCTACATGTTCCTGGCCGTGGGCGTGGGCGCGTACTCGGCGGGCGTGTTTCACCTGCTCACCCACGCCTTTTTCAAGGCACTTCTCTTCCTGGCGGCGGGCGCGGTGATTCACGCCCTGCACGACGAGCAGGACGTGCGGCGTATGGGCGGACTGCACAGGTTCATGCCGCTTACGCACCTCGTCTCCATCGCGGGCGTTCTCGCCATCAGCGGCATTCCCATCTGGAGCGGGTTCTTTTCCAAGGACGCGATTCTGGCCGCCGCTTTCGAGACCCAGCCGCTGCTGTACCTGATCGGCCTGATCGTGGCGCTGCTGACCGCCTTCTACATGGGCCGCTGGTATTTCCTGGTGTGGCGCGGCGAGTACCGGGGCGCACAGGCCACCGGCGTCGCGCACCCGCACGAGGCCGACACCCTCACGTTGATTCCGCTGGGCATCCTGGCGGCGGGAGCCACGCTGATCGGGTTCCTGAACATTCCCACCTTCCTGGGCGGAGGCCATGCCTTCGATACCTACCTGGGCCGGGCCATTCCGCAAGAAGCGCACGAGATTGCCGCCTCGACCGAATGGACCCTGACCATCTTCGCCGTGCTGGCGGGGGTGGGCGGGCTGGCATGGGCCTACGCCTCACACCGCCGCCGCCACCTGGACCACGGTCCGCTGGGCCGCGTCAGCAGCAACGCGCTGTACCTGGACCACCTCTACGACGGTCTGGTCGGCGCCCCCAGCAAGGCCATCGCCGGGGCGCTGGACACCGTGGACCGGGGCACCGACGGTCTGGTCGGCGGCATTGCGAGCAACGCGGCGGCCCCCGGCGGCCTGTTCACGCTGTGGCAAAGCGGCTTTGTGCGCGCCTACGCGGTGAGCATGCTGCTGGGCACCGCGGCGATCATCGGGTACTGGGCCCTGAAGATGATTGGAAGTGGAACGTGAGCCGTCTGTGGGCCAGCAAGGCCGGCCTTTCCCTGACCCGACGCCCCGCACTGGAGGCCCCCCATGATTGATCCCCTGTGGCTTCCCACCATCATGATTTTCCTGCCGCTGCTGGGCAGCCTGCTGCTGCTGGCCACACCGAACCGCTGGCGCGACGAGGTGGCGGGCTTTCTGGCCGCACTGACCCTGGGCGTGGGCGTGATGATCTGGTACTCGGGCGGCTCGGGCCTGCTGAGCCTGAACTGGATTCCCTCGCTGGGCATCACCTACAGCGTGGAACTCTCGGGCGTGAGCCTGGCGCTGGCCATGGTCACGGCGTTCATGTCCTTTGTCGCCATCCTGTACGCGGCGCGGCGCATTCCCAATCCGGGAACCATGCTCGCCCTGATCCTGGCCATGGAGACCGGACTGCTCGGCATCTTCGCGGCGCGCGACCTGATCCTGTTCTACGTCTTCTTCGAGGACGCCCTGCTGCCCTCGCTGCTGATGCTTGCCATCTACGGCAAGGCCCACCGCATGCGGGCGCTGGTGAAGTTTGCGGCCTACACGCTGTTTGGCAGCCTGCTGATGCTGATCTCGATCATCGGCGTGCGCTATCTGGGCGGCAGCCCGACGTTCGCCCTGGCCGACCTGCGGCAGAATCTCGTGACCGGCCCGGCGCAGACGTGGCTGTACCTGGGCTTTCTGACGGCCATGGCGGTCAAGCTGCCGCTGTGGCCGCTGCACGCGTGGCTGCCCGACTTTCACGAGCAGAACCACGACAGCGGCATTCCCGACGTGATGGGCACGCTGTACAAGGTGGGCGGCTACGGCCTGTTTACCTTTGCCATCCCGCTGTTTCCCGACGCCTCGCTGGAACTGCGCCCGGTGCTCATGGGGCTGGCCGCCTTCACCGCGCTGTATGCCGCCTGGATTGCCTTCGGACAGACCGACTGGAAACGCCTGCTCGCCTACGCGGGCCTGAGCCACATGGGCTTCGTGGCGCTGGGCGTCTTCTCGCTGAACGAGACGGCCGTGATCGGCGCCATGTACCTGCTCGCCTTTCAGAACCTGTATACCGGCGCACTGTTCCTCAGTGTGGGCATGGTGCAGGAGCGCATCGGCAGCCTGGACACCCGCGTCGGCGGCCTGATGACCGGGGCGGGTGCGCTGGGCGGCCTGACCATGGCCCTGTGGTTCGCCTCCATCGCTGTGCCGGGCTTCGCCGGGTTCATCGGTGAATTCTCCATCCTGCTGGGCGCGTATCAGGTCTCGCCGTGGCTGGCCTTCGCGGCGGGCCTGACCACCATCGCCGCCGCTGCGTACGCATTGACCGCCTTCCAGACCACCTTCTGGCAGGCCCGCCCGCTGGGCGCGGTGGCCGTGCGCGACCTGTACCACACCGAGTGGCTGATCCTGGGCCTGCCGCTGGTGATCGCCATCTTTTTCGGGGTGTACAGCGCCCCGGCCCTGAACCTGATGCAGCCCGCCGTGAGGGCCGTGCTGAGCGCCCTGGGAGGCCGCTGAGATGAATGTCGAACTGACCGTTCCCGATGTCGCCCTGCTGCCCCTGCTGCCGATCCTGCTGGTGCTGGCGGGCGCGCTGCTCAGCACGCTGCTCGGCTTCTGGGTGGCGCGGCGCACCCTGACCATCCTCAACATCGTGGCGCTGCTGTTCTCGGGGGCGAGCATGATCACCCTGTGGAACGGCGGCCTCACCGCCTTTGCCGGGGGTCTGCAGGCCGACAACGCCGCCATTCTGCTGGGCCTGACCATTCTGGTGGGCACCCTGATGACGCTGCTCGTGTCGCTGGACACCGCGTGGCGTGCGCGGGTGAGCTTCCCGGAATTCGACGCCATGCTGATGTACGCGGTGACCGGCTGCCTGCTGATCGTCTTCTCCGGCGACCTGATCGTGATGCTGATCGGGCTGGAGATCATGAGTCTGTCGGGCTACGTCCTGGCCACGTTGCAGAACTCGCGCCGCGCCGAAGAATCCGGCCTGAAGTATTTCCTGCTGGGCGCCGTGGGCAGCGCCATCCTGATCTACGGCATCGCCTTCGTGTACGGCGCGACCGGCAGCCTGAACTACGCGGCCATCGCTGCCCGCGTGGGCGCGGTGAGCAACCTGACCCCCGAGAACGTGGGCATTCTGGTCGGCGGCAGCCTGCTGCTGCTGGCGGGCTTCGCCTTCAAGATCGCGCTGGTTCCCTTTCACCAGTGGACCCCGGACGTGTACAGCGGCGCCCCCACCACCGTCTCGCTGTTTCTGAGCACGGTGGTCAAGGTGGCCGCCTTTGCCGGCATGCTGCGCGTGTTCGGCGGCGCCCTGAACGACGCGCCCGGCTGGGCGAGCACCCTGCAGATCCTGACCGCCGCCACCCTGATCATCGGCAACACGGCGGCGCTGTTCCAGACCAACTTCAAACGCATGCTGGCGTACTCGGCGGTGGCCCACACCGGCTTTCTCGCCATGTGCCTGCTGGGCACCCCGGAACTGGGCGGCGCGGCACTGGCGTACTACCTGCTCGTCTACACCCTGATGACGGCCGCCGCCCTGGCCGTGGTGGCCGCCCTGCAGCGCAGCGAGGCGGGCCTGGAAATTTCCGACATGCGCGGTCTGTACTACCGCCACCCCGGCTACACGGTGGCGCTGGCGGTGTGCCTGGCGTCTCTGGCGGGCCTGCCGCCGTTTGCGGGCTTCTTCGGCAAATACCTGGCGTTCCAGGCGGCCTTCCAGAACGGATACGTGTGGCTCAGCGTGCTCGCCGCAGTCACCAGTGTGGCCGCGCTGGTGTACTACCTGCGCCCCGCCATGCTGATGTTCATGCCCGACCGCACTCCGGCGCGTGAGTACGCCCACGGCCAGCGCTTCCCGACCACCCTGACCGTGGCGCTGGGCGTGGCGGGCGTTACGCTGCTGGGCATCCTGCCCAACGTGTGGTACAGCTGGGTCACCAATCCGGGCATCTGGCAGTTCCTGGCCGGACGGTAATTCCGGCGACACAGGAAAGGGACCGCCCCGGCAATCCTGGGGCGGTCCCTTTCCTGTGCTGTGACCCACCGGCCCGGCACCCAGGCCGAGGGGGGGGGACTGGAGCGCTCCTCTCCTCTCTCCGTGCGGTGAACACCCCAGTCGAAGGAGGCGAACCCTTCGGGGTCCGCCTCCTCAGCATGTCGGGATTTTAGGGGTGCGTCTGTGCCGGCCGGTGCCGGACGTTCAGTTGCAGCTCTCGCGGACGTAGCCGCTCATGCCACTGCCCTTGAGGCCCAGGTCCCGCTTGATGGAGTTGATGTTGAGCTTGTTGGACAGGGCGCAGTCCAGCGCCACGTTCTTGCCGTACTCGGTGTTCAGCGCCAGCTTGCCGCGCTTGACGTACTCGGCCAGCGGTCCGCACTCGTTGTACTGCTGGCACTCCTCGTTCAGGATGCCGTCGAATTTCTCGACCATCATCTTGCCGGTACGGTCCTTGAGCAGAATCTTGTCGGGGCCGTTCTTCTGGAACACAGCCAGGCCGTAGGCGTGGGCGCGGTCGGCCACCCAGCCGTTGAAGTCGATCTGCTGCTGCGTGGTGATGCGCCCGCCGCTCACGTTCTCATCGTTTTGCAGGTTGTCGGGTTCCAGCGCGGCGAAGCCCTTATCGGCGCACATCTTGAAGCGCTTGTTCAGGATGTCGGCCAGCACCGAGTTGGGCTTCCAGACGTCATTGATGTCCAGGAAGTACTCGCCGGGCCAGCCGGGATCGGCCTGAATCTTCAGGTAGGCCGGATACTGCGCCGAGTCCGGCAGGCCGGGCTGGTAGCTGCCCGCGTTGATGTAGCACACCGTGTAGATGCCCTGCGCGTTGAGCGCGGCCACCTTGGCGGCCGAGGCGCCGAAGCCGTCAATGTCCATGAGCTTCACGCCCGCCGGAGCCACGATGTTGGCGTCACCCGAAGCGCCGATCTGCCAGTCCCAGGACACCTTGCCGGTGGGGGGCAGCTTGATGCCGCCCGGCGTCGTGGGGGCCGGAGCAGGAGTCGGGGCCGGAGGAGTGGGGGTGGGCGTAGGAGTCGGGGTCGGCGTGGGCACCGGCGTCGGCTTGGGCGAAGGAGGCGTAGGGGTCGGGGTTGGCGTGGGGGTGGGCTTGGGCGTAGAAGGCGTGGGGGTCGGGGTTGGCGTCGGCGTGGGGACCGCCGGGGTCGGGGTCGGGGCCACGGAGGCCGAAACCACCTCTTCGACGATCAGGTAGTCGATCACGGCGGCGCGGGTCTTGCTGCCCTCACCGTTGACCAGACGCAGGCTCAGACGGTCGCGGGCGCTCAGGGCAAAGGTGCCGAGGTCCTGGGCGTCGTAGGCCGCATTCTTCAGTTCCACGCGCGCCAGCTCCTGATCGCCGCGCATCAGCGCAACCACCGGGTTGCCCTGGAACGCCTCGCCGCGGGCATGCACCTGCACGCGGGAGTGTTCGGTCTCGGTGTACCAGGGAACAACAAAGGTCAGCATGCTGTCCGAAGCCGACAGGCGCACCGCACGCTTGCCGCGGGCCGCGGAGTCCTTGATCACCTCTCCGGCCTTGGAGTTGCGGGGATTGACCACGTCCTGCGGCCCCAGGGCCTCGGCGGCGTCCTCGGCCTCCAGGGTCACGCTGGCAGGCTGCGCCGCGGTGGTCTCGGGCACAGGCTGAGCCGCAGCCGCCTGGGGCATAGGGGTGGAATTCCCGCAAGCACTCAGAAGAGCGGTTACCGTCAACAACATCAGGGGAGCCAGCAAGGGGCCACGGGCAGAAGCTTTATTCATCGGGGGCAGATTATAGAAAGACGCAGGAACATCACTTGAAATATTCGACATTTGTTTGTTGTGTCCCGTACTGGCTTTGTTCCGTGAGCGAACAGTGACACCGGCGTCGTTTTTCATCATGAGTATCCTTTGCGGGGCAGCGAATGCCCCGTCTTTTGGCGTCCTGAACGAGTAAAATGTGAATTGTGGCCCAGACCCTTATTCCAAAGTCTCTTCTCACATTTTCGGCACAAAATTCCAAGCGATTTGCGCGGCGGCCTGTGACAACTGAGTTTTTTGCAGAGGACAGATGAGATGGGCTTCTTTGAGTGCTTTTGTCTCCCGTCTTTGGCGCTGACCCAGGAATATCGCAAGGGACCTGCCGCTGAACTTACGCTCCGACGTTTAAATGCCTTCGGTGCCCGGCTGTGAAATACCCCCAGTTCCCTGGCACACTTCCCTGATCAGGAGTTGGAAAAGTCACGTCCTCATCTCCATCTGATTCTCACAATTCATCAGGATTAAGACTTGATTAAGATAGTGGACAGCGGTGCCCCCCTCTTTCCAGTCAGAGTCCTGTAAGGATCCGGCCAGGAGGGGGGGGTGAGCAAGGCGCCTGACTGAGACGCCGTTCCTCTTATCCCCACATCCCAGCGAGGACGCATTGTGGATCGGCTTTCGCTTTGTTTTTCAAAGTAGCGGCAGAATGGCAGGCATGTCACTGTCCCCTGCCCATCCCGATAAATTGCGCGTCGACATCTGGTCGGACATCGCCTGCCCGTGGTGCTACATCGGCAAGCGCCGTTTCGAGACGGCCCTGCAGGCCTTCGCTCCGCAGGACGCTGTAGAGGTGGTCTGGCACAGCTTTGAGCTCGACCCTCAGGCCCCCACTGAGAATGACCAGAACATGCGCGGCGCACTGGCCCGCAAGTATGGCCGCAGCGCGCAGCAGGCGCAGGACATGATGGACGCCATGACGCAGACGGCGGCGGGCGAAGGCCTGACCTACCACTTTGAGCAGACCCAGCTGACCAACACGTTCCTGGCCCATCAGTTGCTGCACCTCGCCGCAGAGCGTGGGGTGCAGGACGCCATGAAGGAGCGGCTGCTGCGGGCCTACATGACCGAGGGCCGCCATGTGGGGGATCTGGATACCCTGACCGCGCTGGCCGCCGAGGTGGGCCTGGACAGCGCAGAGGTCCGTGCCGCCCTCACGCAGGGCCAGTACGGCCCGGCCGTGCGTCAGGATGAAGCCCAGGCCCATGCGCTGGGCATCACCGGCGTGCCCTTCTTTGTGCTGGGAGGCAAATACGGCGTCAGCGGAGCGCAGAGCCCCGAGGTCCTGCTCGGCGCGCTGCAACAGGTCTGGGCCGAGACCCACCCCGCCCCGCTGACCCTGCTCGGGGCGGCGTCGCCGGCCGAGGGCTGTGAGGACGGGGTCTGTGCGGTCCCCGAACGGGAAACGCAGCGGGCATAGGCGACAGATGCAGCGAGGGGGGCCCCGCAACCAGTCGGCGGGGCCCCCCTGTCGTTGCCGTCAGATCAGATCGGGCGTCAGTCCTCCAGCCGGCTTGGTCGGTTCGTCGGTGCTGCGGGGCTCCGGGTCCTGGACCGGGGCTTCCAGGGCAGGCAGGGTCCCGCCGTCCAGCACCGTCTGCACGTCCTCACCGCTGAGGCTCTCCCGGGCCACCAGCTCGTCGGTCAGGCGGTGCAGGACATGCACGTGTTCGGAGAGCAGGGCCACCGCCCGCTCGAACTCGCCGTTCAGGATGCGGCCCAGCTCGGCGTCAATGTGCTCGGCGGTGTGGTCGCTGTAGACGCCCTGCTGAGGTCCATAGCCCAGGTACCCGGCGCTTTCCTGGGCCAGGGCCAGTTGACCGACCTCGCTCATGCCCCACTCGGTGACCATGCGCCGGGCGATGTTCGTCGCCTGCTGGAAATCGTTCGCGGCCCCGGTCGTGACCTGTCCGGTGGCGACCTGTTCGGCGGCGTGTCCGGCCAGCGCCACGCAGATGCGGTCAAGCAGAGCGCTGCGGGTGTGGTGCATGCGGTCCTCGGGGGTATACAGCGCCGACCCCAGGCTGCGCCCGCGCGGCACCACCGTCAGTTTGTGGGCCTTGTCCGCGTGGGGGAGCAGCTGGGCGGCGAGGGCGTGACCGACCTCGTGGTAGGCCGTGACCTTGCGGTCGGCTTCGCGCACCACCA